>CAZXSG010000151.1:1723-4455 GCA_964643185.1 uncultured Holophagales bacterium | reverse complement strand
GGGGGTGCGGATGACGGGGGTCCAACGTCGGCGGGAGTGGGTCGCCTTGCGGTCGCTAGACGTGGTCGACCTAGTTGGCCGGGGGGCCGGGTCTCGTTGGAAGTCACTCTAGTTGAATGACTTAGCCCCGATGGTCGCAACCTCGGTCGCATTCGGTCGCATTCTGGTCGCATTCGGTCGCATTCCCGTCGCTTTCCGTCGCTTTCCCCGTCGCTTTCTGCGGCAGCGTCGAAAGCGAGGTCAGGACCGCGGAAGGAAGCGGCGCCGAATCTCCGCCCAGCGCGCCCGAACGGCGGCGAGCTCCTCCTCCGCCTTCGGATCCTCGTTGAGCGAGTCCTTGAGCATGTAGAGGCCTTCGAGCTGTCGGAAGCGCTCGTCCGGTGTGAGGCGCCGAAGCTCCTCGTTCTGAAACGCGTTCACAGCAGCCCATCGTGCCCGGAACTCGTCGCCCGTCTCCGGGACCGAAATTCGCGCATCGACGGGAGGGGACGCGACCTTGATCACCGCGGAACACCGTCCCGGTCGTATCCCAGGATCTCCTCCTCGCGGCGGTTGTCGAGCACCGGCAGACTGGAGCAATGCATGGCGATCTCTTCGAGCTCGTCAGCAAGACGGCGGACCTTCCGTTCACGGCGCAACCGCGCGAGCCGTTCCTCGAGCGCCTTCCTGACGGCCTCGGTCTTCGTCTCCCCCGTGAGCTCGGCCAGCTCATCGGCCAAGCGCTCCGCCTCGGGATTCCGGATGTTCAGGGCCATCGCAACACCCGGTAGCTACACAGGTAGCTCCCCGACTTCACACACACTAGGCTCACGCAATCGCGCGGGTCAAGGGCGCGATCGGGATCTTCACGTCGTGCCAGAAGGTCCCTCCTGGTCATCTCCTGCGTGATCCAGCAGTTCCTGAAGTGCGTTCTTGTCTTCGAGATCGACGAGGAGGCCCATGGGGCGAGCCGTCCAGGCGAACGCGGGCTTCGGCTCCAACCGAGCCCTTGTGGAAAGGGCCTCGGCCAGCAATCGCGACACGAGGGACCCGAGGGTTCCTCCCTCTCTCTTCTGCAGGTGCCGAAGCTCTTCCAGAACTCGGTCGTCGAGGTCGAGCGTCGTTCTCATGCTCGGCATGTTCCCGCCGTCGGCAACCGATGTCCACCGCGGCTGTCTCCGCTGCCCGGCTACTTCGCCCCGACCGTGACCGTTCGAGTCGCCTCACCCATCCGGAGCACGTAGTCGCCGGCTCCCAGGCCGGCGATCACCCAGCTCCCGGCCCGCGGTACCGGGACGATGCGCACGCGGAAGAGAAGCAGCGTGAGGTCGATTCCCCGTTGTGAGATGCGCGGCGAGATGCCGGACGCGTCCCGCGGGATCTCGGCGACGCCGGGCGCGCTCAGCACCAGGGAAAGCTCGATCACCTCGTCCTTCTCTCCCACCACGCGGCCCGCCGACGCCGTTCCCCAGCCCGGCGCCCAGGCGAGGAGCTGAACGCTGCCGAGGGGGACGCCGGGAATCTCATACGTGCCGTCTGGCTGCACCACTCCTTCGAGCACCGACCCACTGAGGCCGTCCCCCGTTTCCAGGAGCACCTTGCCGCCCACAGCCGGTCCGTTCGGCGTGGCCACGCTTCCCCGCACGCGCCGTGTGGCCTTCGCCAGCCTCAGGTCCACGGCAGGGGTTCCGCTCGCGCCGACGACGACGTCGCGCGCGGCGCTCTCGTAGCCCGTCAACACCGCGGTGACGCGCACCGGGCCATCGGCCAGATCCAGGAACCGAAACGCGCCGGCCACGTCGGTGCGGGTCACGTCCAGCGGAATCGACGCTCCCGCCATCCCGAGCGTCACCGTCGCTCCGCTCAGGGGCTCCCGGCTCTTCTCGCTCTGCACGGTTCCTTCCAGGGTCTGCCCTTGCAGCTCGATATCCACACGGGCGCGGCTCACAGAGGGCACGGTGAGGTTTCGCAGCCTCGGTCTCCCCTCCACCTCGACCCCAACGATGTAGCTCCCCGGCTCCAGAAACGAAACCTGATAGAAGCCCGAGTGGTCTGTGACGCCGTACACCTTGCGCGCGCCGGCCCCGAAGAACTCGACGGGCTCGGCGCGCTCGGGCCCGGAGCGGGCGAGCGTGGTCTCGAACCCCTGCGTCGCCAGGTCTGTCGAGGGGCGGAGAATGAACGGCAGCTCGCGCTGCGGCTGCCCGCCCAGCGTGACGAGACCCTCGATCGTCGTGCCCCCCACTTCGACCTTCAGGGTCTGGTCGCACGCCTCTCCGGTGATCTCGACAGCGGCCTCCTTCACCTTGCGGCCGCCCAGCTTCACCACGAGCACGTGGCCCGACTGTGCGACGTTCTCGAATCGGAACGCGCCGTCGTCCCCTGTGGTGAGGCTCTTCGCGCCCGCGAGGCTGGTCGCGCCGCCGCGCCGCAGCTCGAGGTGGGCGTCGTTCACGGGATCCCCCGCGAGCGTGCGCACGCTGCCCTCGAGCCGGCAGCCCTTCTCGAGCGCGATATCGCCCCGGTCGAGATCCTCGCTCAGTGTGAGTGGTTCCCTGTGCTCCGCCGCGTTCTTCGCCTCGATCCGCAGCTCGAACGCGCCCGGCGCCACCCGCCTCACCACGAAGCGGCCGTCTGCACCCGCCGCCGCCTGGAAGAGCGTGGTGCCGGCCTTGCCCTGCCGGAGCGGCAGTAGCGCCGCGCGGGGCAGCAGGGAGGGGTCAAACCCGGCGGCGAGGACCAGTTCTTCGTTC
>CAZXSG010000151.1:0-1713 GCA_964643185.1 uncultured Holophagales bacterium | reverse complement strand
GGGTGCCGTCCTTGCCCGGCATGAGCGGCCTGAGATCCGCGCTGCGCAGCACGACGCGAGGGCCCGCGGCCGGCTCGCCCGAGGGGAGGAGCACGCGGCCGCTCACGCTGAGCCCACCCTGGAGGAGCAGCGTGCCGAGATCTCGGCGCTCGCCGTCTTTCGTGGCCGGCGTCGTCACCTCGAGCGTGCGGTGGCCGGGGCTCGAGATGAAGATGCGGTGCCCGGCCTCTGTGCCCACAGGCGCGGTTGAGAGGGCGCCGTTTCGAACCGTCAGATTCTGGGTCTGGGCCTTGGATGGCCGGCCCGTCGCGAAGATCTCGACCTGGACGGTTCCCGCTACGGCCTTGCGGGTCCGCGCGTCCTGGAGCACCGCCTCGAACCTCACGCCGCGCTGCAGCACAACGTTCACGGGTGTTTGGGTGGCGGGGTCCGTGGCGAGGCGCACGCGAACGGTGGCCGGCAGGAACCCATCGCGCGCAGCCGTGAGCTCGCCCTTCTCGGGTCCGTCGGGATCCAGCGAGAACGCGCCGTCGTCGCCGGACTCGACGTGCGCGGTTCCATAGCGAACCTCGGCTCTGGGAACGGGCTTGCCGTCTTCGTCTCGAACGAATCCCCGGAGCGCCGTGAGGGACGGCACCACATACGTGTGAATCTCGAACGCCGGTCGATCCGGCTTTCCCGTCTTCACGAGGAGGTAGACCGTGTCCTTTCCATTTCCCCTCAGGAACACCGAGAGGTCGTCGCCCGCAGCCGTCTCGCCAACGCGCTGCTCGGAAAGGAACTTTCCGCTCGGGTCGTAGGACTCGAGTCGCCATCCCCCCTTCGGCTCCGGGTCGGAGATGAGAACCACAACACGATCCGCAAGCACGGCCAGCCCGCTCACGAGCGTGGCCCGTCGCCGCCATTGGAGCCACAGTGAGCGATCGGAGCCCGATCTCATGAGCACGTCGTCGAACACGGGCTTCCTGGTGTCGCTGCCGCCCACGTCGAAAGACCCGGTGGTCTTGCCGTTGTCGTCGAATACCCGGACCTTCAGCTCGACGGGGAATGCGTAGTACACGGCGCCCGATCCACCGTCCACATAGCCGAGATGCTCGTTGAGCACGTTGAGCTTGCGCAGGTTCTCGTCGTCGTAGCAGTAGACCGGCTTCGGCTGCTGGCCGGTGGAGTCCGTGTGGAAGGCCACGCAGCCTTGCCGGCCTTCTGCCGCCTTCGGTGCGAGGTATCCCATACGGTAGTGGGCTTCGGGCCGCACGAGGAAGGCGCCGAACGGCGAGGACTCGTAGCTCGGCCGCTCTCTGAGACAGGAGCCGTCTTTCAGGGAGAACTGGAGCATCGTTGCTCGGAGCACGTCGTAGACGAACGCGTTCGTTCCGGAAACGACGACTGTGAGCGGGCGCTGAAGCTCGCCCAGGGTTTGACCCGGGCGTCCGGGCGATCGCAGCTTCTTGCCGTCGGCTCCGTAGACGTTGACGACGGCTCCACTGAAGTCCGCGACGACGAAGCCACCGTTCGAAGGCAGGACGTCGAAACTGTAGGACGCCGCTGGTGACGGCGTGAGTGGAATCGGGGGTCGGGCGATCAGTGGTCCGCCGCTCGCCGCATCAGCGGGCGGCGCGGCAACCGCGCCGCCCAGCGCGGCCAGAGCGAGCCAGGCAATCGGACCTCGCGCGATTGGCACGCGATGAGCGTATCAGCATTGCGGTCTGAAAC
>CAZXSG010000150.1:0-7809 GCA_964643185.1 uncultured Holophagales bacterium | reverse complement strand
GGGCCGTCCATGACGCCGGACGGGGGGGCGGTCGCCCACGCCGCGTTCGGCGACGCCCTCGGGCCAGCCGAGGCCGTCGACGCGGGCCTGCAGGCGGGCGGCAACACCGTTCCCCGAGAGGCCCTCCTTGCCTACGAGAAGGTGAGGCGGCCCATGAACGCGCGCTCCGTGGCGATCTCGAGGTCCGCGGGCCGGGCCTTCCGCTTCGGCGGGCGGCTCCCGCTCCCGGCCCTCGTTCCCGTCCTCGCGCGCCTCGCCGAGCACGCGGGCTTTCCCAAGCGCCTGCTCCTCAGACGGTTCGGCGCAGCGTTCGTCTCCGGCTAGCGACTATTGCCCGAGCTCGCGCCGCGTGGACACGCTCGACACCGTGGAGACGATGTAGGGCACGAGGACGGTCAACGCCGCCTTGAGGATGCGCGAGCGGTCCATCGTGCCGGCGAGGATCGCGTCTCCGTGGTTGATCGCGATGAGCACCGTGCCCACGATGAGCGCCGTCATCCCGGCGCGCCGCATGGTCGCGGGGTGGGTCGCGAGGCGGAGCCAGGAGCTCATGCGGGGCTACCCGTCGAGAGCCGAGACGGACGCCTGGAGATTCTCTCGGGCACGCGCCTCGAGGGTACCGTGGAAGTGCTCGGTCGCGAGTCGCGTCGCGCGATGGGACCGCCCCCTCGCTACACTCCACGGGTCATGAGCACACTCCTCGCGCCCGTCGCCCTCGCCGCCCTCCTCGCTTCCCCGCAGTTCGTCTCGTCGCATGCGCCGTCGACGGCCTCGGCGCCCGCTCCCTCGGCGCCGCAGCCGGCGCGCACCGGCGCCCCAACGGCCGGAGGCCTCACGTGGCAGCTCCCCAAGAGCTGGAAGGAGCAGCCCTCCACCTCGGCCATGCGCGTCAGCACGTACTTCGCGCCCGCCGCGGCCGGAGACGCCGAAGGAGCCGAGGTGGCGGTCTTCTACTTCGGTCAGGGCCAGGGCGGCTCGGTGGATTCCAACGTGCAGCGCTGGCTGGGTCAGGTCGCGCCGGAAAAGGGCAAGACCCATCCCGCCTCGAAGACCACCAAGGTCGGCGCCATCAAGATCACGCTCGTCACGGCAGAAGGGACGTACGCGGCCGGGTCGGCCATGGGCGGCCCGTCCACCAGCAAGCCGGGCTACGTGCTCTACGGCGCGATCGCCGAGGGCCCGCAGGGCCCCGTCTTCTTCAAGATGACGGGACCGAAGAAGACGATGGCCGCCGCGAAGGCCGGCCTCGACGAGCTGGTCGCGAGCCTCAAGTAGTCCCGTGATCCCGGCCTCCGTCCGCTTCGGGGCCTTTCTCTTCGGACTCCTGGGTCTCCGGGGCCTCGAAGCGGTGAGCGCCGACCACGCTCCGACGACGCCCCGTCTTTCCCGCTGGGTCTCGAACCTGAGCCTCGGGGCGATGAACGGCGTCGTCATCTCCGTCGTCTGCACGACCTGCTTCCTGCTCACCACGCGGGGACTCTTTCCCTTACGGTTCGCACCGCTCGCTGCGGTCGACCTGAGCCCCTGGGCCCGCCTTTGCCTCGAGCTGCTCATCCTCGATCTCCTCGCGTACCTCCTGCACTGGGGCTACCACGCCGTGCCGCTGCTCTGGCGGTTCCACCTCGTCCATCACAGCGACCTCGATCTGGACGTCTCGTCGGCGTCCCGCTTCCACCTCGGTGAAGTGGTGGTCTCGTCGGTCGTGAAGCTCGCCGTCGTGGGGCTCCTCGGCATTTCCCCGGCAGGGCTCGTGCTCTTCGAGGTCGTCATGGTGGCGTGCGCGCAGTTCCAGCACGCGAACCTCCGGCTTCCGAGCGGGCTGGACGGCGTTCTCTGGTGGACCCTGGTGCCGCCCGCGATGCACCGGATCCACCACACGCCGCTGCGGGAGGACACGGACTCCAACTACGGAACGATCCTGACGTTCTGGGACCGAGCTTTCAGAACTCTGCGGCGCCGGGATCCCGCGCCGGATCCGAGCTTCGGGGTTCCGGAGCTGCGCGAGCCTCTGAGCTTTCCCCGGCTGCTGGCTCTCCCGATTCGATAGAGTCGGGCGCATGAAGATCCTCGCGGCGCTCGGGTTCGTTCTCGTGTCTTCGCTGGCTTTCGCGCAGGAACCGTCTCCGACACCCGCGCCCGATCCCTGGGCCCTGCTGCGCCGCCTCGAGGGCACGTGGCGCGGGACGGGCGCGGGCGAGCCGGGAACGTCGACCGTGGAGCGCACGTACGCGTTCGTTCTCAAGGGAAAGTTTCTCGAGGCCCGGCAGAAGTCGACGTACGCCCCGCAGGAGAAGAACCCCAAGGGCGAGATCCACGAGGATCTCGGCTACTTCAGCTGGGACAAGAAGCGGAAGCTCCTCGTCTTTCGCCAGTTTCACGTGGAGGGCTTCGTGAACCAGTACGTTGCCGAGGTTCCCGCTGGCGGCGACTCGATCGTGTTCACGACCGAGGCCATCGAGAACCTGCCGGCCAACTGGCGCGCCCGCGAGACGCTGCGGTTCTCGGGCGAGGAGCTCACCGAAGTGTTCGAGCTCTCTGCGCCGGGCAAGGAGTTCTCGACGTATTCCGAGACGCGGCTCAAGAAGATCAAGCCGTAGGCGCGGAACCCGAGAGCCGCCGTCCGAGCACGAAGAGCGGGTAGCCCGTGGCGAGGATCGCCATCCCCGCGAGAGCGAGGCGCGTTTCGAACACGAGGATGTGGAGCGACACCGCGAGGATCACCGCCAGGTAGAGCGCGGGGAGCACGGGGTAGCCGGGGATCCGGAACACGCCGGGGCCTCCGGCGTTCCGCTTGCGCAGCACGAAGAGCGTCGACGCCACCACCACGAGCGTCAGCGAGTCGGTGAACATCACGTAGTTCAGGAGCTTCTCGAAAGAGCCCAGGAGGAAGGCGGGCACGAGCATCGTGACGCCGAAGAAGAGGAGCCCGACCTCGGAAACCTGCGTGCGCGGGTTGACGCTCCGGAAGGCCGCCGGCAGAACGCCGTCCTCGGCCATCGCGTGGAAGCTGCGCGGCATCTGGAGGATCGTGGCGTTCACGAAGCCCGCGGCCGAGAGGAAGATCGCGAGAGACACCACGGCCTCGCCCGACGCGCCGAACGCCGCGCGCGCGAGGGCTGCCGCCACGAGCTTCGACTCCGCGATTCCGCCGACCCCGAGAGTCCTTTCGTACGCGAAGTTGATGAGCAGATAGAGGCCCACGACCATCGCCATGCCCGCGGCCACGGCGATGGGCAGCTTCCGCGGCGCGTCCTTCACGTCGGCGCCCAGGTTCATCGTCATCTGGTAGCCGCCCATCGTGTAGAAAACGGGGATCACGGCGGCGGCGAGGAAGCCGAGCTGCAGCGGCTGGGGCGCGGATGCGGGGGCAGAAGCCTGCGGAGCCAAGAGCAGCGCGCAGACGGCGAGCACCACGATCATCGCGATCTTGAGGAGCGAGAGCAGGTTCTGCGCGCGGGCGCCCGTCTTGACGCCGATGTAATTGAGAACGAGGAGCACGAGCATGAGCGCGCACGCGAGCGCCAGCGACGCGGACGGGCCGCGCGCGCCCGGCGGCAGCACGAGGAGCGACAGGTACTCGGCGCCGATGAACGCCACGCCGGCAGCGCCGGCACCCTGCATGAGCGTCTGCGCCCAGTTGAGCATGAACGCCAGCGCGGGATGGAAGCAGTCGGCCACGACGCGGTAGTAGCCGCCCGCGCGGGGATGCCGCGAGCCGATCTCGGCAAACGTGAGCGCCCCGATGAGGCTCACGACGCCGCCGACGATCCAGGCCGCGTAGAAGAGCGTCGTGCCGCCGGCTTCCTTCGCGACGATGGCGGGCGCGCGAAAGATGCCGATGCCGATCACGAGGCTCACGACGACCATCGAGGCGTCGAACGTCGTGAGCCGTGCCTCGATGGGCCGGGGCGTTTCAGGCACCGAGGAAGGCCTCGCGGAGCAGGGCCGCGAGGCGCACGTACTGGCCCTCGTCGTTGTAGAGCTGGGCCGACGCGCGCACGAGGAGCCGACCCGGCGGTCCGGTAGGACCGCTTAGGGATCCCGGAACGGGATACCCGGGCTCGGGCCGCGCGGGCCATTGCGTCACCCAGGTCTGCACGCCCCGCGCGCGGCACCAGGCCGTCACGCCGTCGTGGTCGAGCCCGTCGGCCGGCGTACCGGGCCGCGCCTTCGGCAGCGGGACCGACGCGATCGAGCCGATGAGCGACTCCGGGCACGGCGACGGCACATCGAAGGCCTCGCAGAGAATCGTGCGCGCCCGCAGCGCGAGTGCGTGGTTCCGCTGCATCACCTCCTCGAGGCCGCCAGGCACGAGGCCCGCCAGGTAAGCGATGGACGCGGGCACCGAGAGCCAGGCCGTGGGGTCCTGCGTGCCCGTCCAGTCGAACTCCTCGCGAAACCGCGCCGGAGCGCCGGGCGGCGCGTAGTAATGGCTGATCACCGTGGGGTGGATTCCCGGCTGCCGGTCCTTGCGCACGTGGAGGAAGGCCGCGCCCTTCGGCGTGCAGAGCCACTTGTGCATGTTGCCGCTGGTGTAGGCCGCCCCGAGACTCGATAGCGCGAGCGGCACCATGCCGGGGGCGTGCGCGGCGTCCACGAGCGTGTCGACGCCACGGGCCGCGAGCTCTTTCACGAGCCGCTCGATGGGGAAGACGAGCGCCGTCGGGCTCGTCACGTGATCGAGCAGCGCGATGCGCGTGCGCTGGGTGACGCCGGCGAGGATGGCGTCGACGATCTCGTCCTCGGAGGCGACCGGAAACGGAACCGGCGCAACCACCACCCGGGCCCCGCTCCGATGCGCGGCGTGCTCCAGCGTGCGGCGGCAGGCGCCGTAGACGTGGTTCGTGGTGAGGAGCTCGTCGCCGGGCGCGAACGCGAGCGAGGAGATCACGGCGTTCACGCCCGCGGTCGCGTTCGTCACGAACACGAGGTCTTCGGGATCGGCGCCCAGAACGGCCGCGAGCGTGACGCGGGCCTCGGCGAGGGCCGCCGGCAGGTCGCGCAGGAGGAAGTCCATCGGCTGGCGCTCGAGCCGGGCGCGCAGCTCGGTCTGGTGCGCGAGGACGGCCGCGGGGCAAGCGCCGAACGAGCCGTGGTTGAGGTACGCGACGTCCGGGTCCAGCGTCCAGTGCGAGGCGAGCGGGCTTCGCGTGGAGAGGGCGATCTGCGTTTCCGGCATACGCCAGATTAGCCCGGCTGGATCAGCCTTTCGAGGACCTCGGGAGGGGCAGACCGTCCAAGCAGCGCGAGGGCCTGGCGCACGATGGCCGTCTGCAACGGGACGTCGAACGCGGCGCCCAGGGGGAAGCCCAGCGCGTAGGGCACGGAGAGCGCGCGCGGCGTTTTGACCTTCACCGTGACCTCCTCGAGGAGCGAGATCGAGGTCGTCACGATGCCGGCGTTCTCCAGGGCCTGCGAGATCAGACCGACGGTCTGATGGCACATGGGTCAGAGCGGAACGAGGAGCGCGCCCTCGACGCCGTCGGCGGCGAGGAGTCGCGCGGCCTCGGGAGCGGTCTCCTTCATGAGCTGTCCGGGAGCCGTGATGGAGCCCATGAACGAAAGGTGGCGAGGGTTGAGAGGGCCGATCTCGCCGCTCGCGGCCAGCTCGCGGAGCCGGTCCAGCGGGAAGCCGACGTTGCGGTCGGCCTCGAGGCCCGACGCGTCGAACGACTTGGACCGGTGCGCGATGCCGAGCGTCGCTATGTCGGCGTCGAGAGGGATCTCCCGGAACGAGAAGTCTCCGCCCTTGATGTCGTCGTCGAACGGTGCCTGAGACGGGAGGTGCAGCGCCCCCGTCGTCACGAGCGCGAGGCGCGCTTCGGCCAGCGGCTTTTCGAGGCGTGACGGCGCGAGCCCCTTCACCTTGCGGTACGCGTACGTCCGCATGAAGAGCTCGTATTTGAGCGGAAGGTCCGAGATGCGCGCCAGGGGTTAGATCCCGTAGCTCGCGTCGAAGACCGTCGCGCCCGGGGTCTTCGTCACGCCATGGTCGGGGTTCGCGGCGAGGTGCTCGAGGACCTTGAAGACCGTCTCGGTATCCGCGGCGAGTGCCGTCGCCAGCGCCTCGGCCGTGTGGGCTCCGCCCGCACGAAGCGCAGCGAGGATGCGGTGCTGGAGCGCGAGGACCTCGCCCGCGGCCTTCTTGCCGGCCTCGACGCCGGGCTGGTGGTACGCGTTGATGTTCACGAGCTGGGCGTAGAGGCCCACGGTGCGTTCGTAGAGCGCGATGAGGAGGCCCACGCTGCGGGGCGAGACGTCGGCGAGCGTGATCGTCACGCTCGTGCGGTTCTTGTCGTGGAGCGCGCGGCGCGTGCCGAGGAGAAAGCCCGTGAGGTAGTCGCCCGACGTCACGTCCTTCTCCACGAGCAGGCTCTTCTGTCCATCGCCGCGATCCTTCAGCACCTCGAGGAACGTGACGAAGAAGTTGTTCACGCCCTCGCGGAGCTGCTGCACGTACGCGTGCTGGTCCGTCGAGCCCTTGTTGCCGTAGACGGCGATGCCCTGGTTGACGGTGCGGCCCTCGAGATCGAACTCCTTGCCGATCGACTCCATCACGAGCTGTTGCAGGTAGCGGCTGAACAGCAGCAGGCGGTCCTTGTATGGCAGCACCACCATGTCCTTCAGTCCCTTTCCGCCGGTGGCGTGGTGCCACATCAACGCCAGCAGCGCCGCCGGATTCTCACACGTGTTCTTCGAGCGCGTCTGCTCGTCGCAGGCTGAAGCGCCCGCGACCATTGCATCGATGTCGAGCCCCTGCAGCGCCGCCACCAGCAGACCCACCGCCGAGAGCTCACTGGTGCGACCGCCCACCCAATCGAACATCGGGAACTTGTCCAGCCAGTTGTGGGAGTAGGCGTCCAACTTGGACCCCGCCATCGTGATCGCGACCGCCCGCGAGGCGAAATCGACGCCGGCCCGCGCGTATGCCGCCTCTGCCAGCTTCATCCCGTTGTACGTCTCGGGCGTTCCGCCGGACTTTGAAATCACCAACACAAGAGTTCGGTCCAACCGCCCGGCCAGCGAGGCCATCGTGCGCTCGATCCCATCCGGATCCGTATTGTCGAAAAAGTGCACGCGCAGCTTGTCGGTGGAAGGGTGTCCCAGAGCGTCTGCCACGAACATCGGGCCCAGCGCCGAGCCGCCGATGCCGATCGAGAGCACGTCGGTGAACTTGCCGCCGGCATGGATGGCGGCTGCAAATTCCCGGATCCGCACCATGCAGGATTCGATCTCGGCGCGGATCTCCGGCGCCGGCGCCAGCGCGGGCGTACGGAGCCAGTAATGGCCCACCATGCGCTTCTCATCCGGGTTGGCGACTGCGCCACCCTCCAGGCTGTCCATATCGGCCAGGGCCTGCTGCATGGCCGGCTCCATCCCCGCCAGCCAAGCTTCGTCGAAGTTCATCCGGCTGATGTCCAGCTTGAGTCCGGCGGCGGGGACTGCGCTGAGAAAACGCTGATATCGTGCCCACTGTAATGATGAGTTCATAAACAACTAACAGGATATCGCTAGAGTAGAAGCTATGAGTGAAGCGGCCCTCTTTCAACCCTTTCAGACGCGCGGCGTGACCCTGCCAAACCGGATCGTCATGTCGCCGATGTGCCAGTATTCGGCTATCGACGGATTCGTGAACGAGTGGCACATGGTCCATCTCGGCGCGCGCGCATCCGGAGGTGTCGGCCTCGTGATCGTGGAAGCCACCGCGGTGGAACCGCGCGGCCGGATCACTCCGGGCTGCACCGGATTGTGGTCCGACGAGCATGTGCCCGGCCTGCGTCGCATTGTCGACTACATTCACTCTCAGGG
>CAZXSG010000149.1:0-7812 GCA_964643185.1 uncultured Holophagales bacterium | reverse complement strand
GGTGAAGTGGCACTACAACACCGTAATCAACTTACTGCCGCGGATCGAGATGATCTGTTTGAACGAATGGTGGTGGTCGACGTCCTGCGAGTGGGCCGACGTCGTCTTCGGCGTGGACTCCTGGGGCGAGATGAAGCACCCCGACGTGACGGCCTCCGTCACGAACCCGTTCCTCTCGGTCTTCCCCAGGACGCCCCAGCCGCGAATCTTCCAGACCGTCGGCGACATCGACGTCCTGGCCAAGGTGGGCGCCGCGATGGCGAAGGTCACCGGCGACAAGCGCTTCGACGACTACTGGGCCTTCGCCCGGGAGGGGAAGATGGAGAACCACCTCCAGCGCATCCTCGACTTCTCGTCGAACGCGAAGGGCTACCAGTGGGCCGACCTCGAGGCCAAGGCGAAGGAAGGCGTGCCCGCGCTCCTCATGTCGCGCACCTCGCCCAAGGTCGTGGGGTACGAGCAGATCGTCGACTCGCGGCCCTGGTACACGAAGAGCGGCCGGCTGGAGTCCTACCGCGAGGAGGACGAGTTCATCGAGGCCGGCGAGAACCTGCCGGTGCACAGAGAGCCCATCGATTCCACGTTCTACGAGCCCAACGTGATCGTTGCGCCGAAGCACGAGGCCCTTCGCCCGAAGGGCCCGGAAGACTACGGCGTCGAGCGGAGCGACCTTTCGTGCGAGACGCGCCAGGGCCGCAACGTGGTGAAGACCTGGGCCGAGACGAAAGCCTCGCCGCACCCGCTCGCCAAGGACGGCTACAAGTTCATCTTCCACACGCCCAAGTACCGGCACGGCTCCCACACGACCCCGATCGACACCGACATGGTGGCCGTGCTGTTCGGGCCGTTCGGCGACCTCTACCGGCACGACAAGCGCATGCCGTTCGTCACCGAGGGCTACGTGGACATCAACCCGTCCGACGCCAAGGAGCTCGGGGTCGAGGACGGCGACTACGTGTGGATCGACTCGGATCCCTCGGACCGCCCGTTCCGCGGCTGGCAGAAGAACAAGAAGGACTACGACTTCGCGCGGCTGCTCTGCCGGGCCCGCTACTACCCCGGAACGCCCCGCGGCGTGACGCGCATGTGGTTCAACATGTACGGCACGACGCCGGGCTCCCGCGAGGGACAGCTGAAGCGCAAGGACGGCCTCGCCAAGAACCCGCGCACGGGCTACCAGGCGATGTTCCGCTCGGGGTCGCACCAATCGGCCACGCGGGGCTGGCTGAAGCCCACGTGGATGACCGATTCGCTCGTGCGCAAGTCGATGTTCGGACAGAGCATCGGCAAGGGCTTCCTGCCCGACGTCCACTGTCCCACGGGCGCTCCGCGCGAGTCGATCGTCAAGATCACGAAGGCCGAGCCGGGCGGGCTCGAGGGTATCGGGCTCTGGCGGCCGGCCGCCGAGGGCTTCAGACCCCGCTACGAGAACGCGGCACTGCAGAAATATCTCACAGGCAGCTTCCTGGGCACCGCGGCCGCTGCGGGTGAAGACCGGAAGGGAAGGAGCTAGCGATGGCACGTGTCTTCAACTGGCAGCTCGGACGGGAGATGTCCTACTGGTATCCCGAGTCGAGGCCGAAGAAACAGTTCGCGGCGGTCTTCGACATCAACAAGTGCATCGCCTGCCAGACTTGCACCCTGGCCTGCAAGACGACCTGGACCTCGGGCAAGGGCCAGGAGTACATGCTCTGGAACAACGTCGAGACGAAGCCCTACGGCTACTACCCGCTCGCGTGGGACGTGAAACTGCTGCAGGAGCTGGGCGCGCAGAGCTGGGACAGCGGGCCGTACCCCGGACAGACGCTCTTCGAGAGCGCCCGGGCCGGCGAGCGCGTCCTGGGCTGGCGGCCGCAGGAGATCGACTACGCGCATCCCAACATGGGTGAGGACGACTGTGCCGGGCGCATCGACAAGGGCTGCAGCCTCGCCATTCCCCACATGAACTGGTTCTTCTACATGGCCCGCATCTGCAACCACTGCACGTACCCGGCCTGCCTGGCCTCCTGCCCGCGAGGGTCGATCTACAAGCGGCCCGAGGACGGCATCGTGCTCGTCGACCAGGGCCGCTGCCGGGGCTACCAGGAGTGCGTGAAGGCGTGCCCGTACAAGAAGGTGTTCTACAACCCGCTCACCGGCACCTCGGAAAAGTGCATCGCCTGCTTCCCCAAGATGG
Source organism: uncultured Holophagales bacterium (assembly GCA_964643185.1). Classification (GTDB taxonomy): domain Bacteria; phylum Acidobacteriota; class Thermoanaerobaculia; order UBA5066; family UBA5066; genus JAEUQS01. Next base: position 5,636 of record CAZXSG010000149.1, on the reverse strand, counting down.
AGAAGGGGCTCGTGCCCCAGTGCTTCGTGAACTGCATCGGCAAGATCCGGATGGCCGGCTACATCAGCAAGCCCGAGGACGCGCGGCCGGAGAACCCCATCGACTATCTCGTCCACATTCGCAAGATCGCCAAGCCCCTGTTCCCGCAGTTCGGTCTCGAGCCGAACGTCTACTACATACCGCCCATCCACGCCCCGGTGTCGTTCTCGCACATGCTCTTCGGACCCGGCGTGGAGCACGCGATCAAGGCGTACCGGGATGCCCCGAACGACCCGGACCTCGCGGGCCTGCTCGGGCTCTTCGGCTCCAGCGAGACCGTGGTCGCGAAGTGGAAGCGCCAGGGCGACTGGGTGACCGGCTACGGCGAGGACGGCGCCGAGGTGGTGAAGGTCCCGCTCAGAGAGCCCGTTCACGTGAGGGCGGGCTTCGATCCGGCGCACGGTGTGGTGCGCACCAACTGTCCCTAGGAGCCGCCATGAGAAGAATCGTCTGTGCGGTCCTCGCCCTCGTTCTCGGCGCGACGGGGACGATCTCCTGCCGGAAGGCCGCCGAGAAGACCTCGACCGAGGTGGTCGCGGTTCGTAGAGCGGTCGTCCCGGCCGACCCGGCCGACACCGCCTGGAAGGACGCGCCGGCGTTCCCCGCGCCCCTGATCCTCCAGGACATGGTGGAGCCGCGCCTCCTCCCGGCCTCCACGGCCGAGGTGCGCGTGCGGGCCATCACCGACGGCGCGCGCGTGGCGTTCCGCCTGGAGTGGAAGGACGGCACCCCGAACGACGTGCAGGCCCCCGCGACGTTCACCGATGCCTGCGCGGTGCAGCTCCCCGGGGCTCCGGGTCAGAAGGACGTGCCCGCGCCGCAGATGGGCGAGAAGGGCAAGGCCGTCGAGATCACCTACTGGCGCGCTTCGTGGCAGGCCGTGGTGGACGGCCGGGGCGACACCATCAAGGATCTCCATCCCAACGCCGCTCCCGACCACTATCCCTACGAGGCCGCCTCGCTGGCCAAGGGAGGCGAGGCCCAGCGCGAGATGGAGCAGCGCTACTCGCCGGCCCGTTCTCTGGGCAACCACATGGCGGGTCCGCGAGCGAAGCCCGTGGAGGACCTGATGTCCGAGGGGCCCGGCACGCTGGCGCCCGGGCCTTCCAACGACTCGAACGGCAAGGGGACCCGCCTGGCCGCGGGCTGGGCCGTCGTGATCTCCCGTCGGCTTCCGCAGGGCCTCGTGCCGGGCGGGCGCTCCCAGGTGGCGTTCGCCGTCTGGGAGGGGGAGCACGGCGAGGTGGGAGCCCGCAAGATGCGGACGGGCTGGGTGCCGATTCTCATGGAGGGCAAGCTGTGAGCGCTTCCGTTTCGGACCCGGCCGTGCGCGAGCTGCTCGGTGAGGCGGCCGAGTGGCGCCTCCTCGGGCTGCTCTTCGAGCGTCCCCGCGAGGGCTGGCACGCGAGCGTGGAGGCGCTCGCCCCGGAGGTGGCCGATCCGCTCCTCCAGGACGCCGCGGCCGCGGCCCTCGAGGAGGCCACGGAGGGCATGTATCACGCCGTCCCCGGTCCCTCGGGCGGCGTCAGCGTGAGAGAGGCGGGCTACTCGAAGTCGATCCAGACGGGTGCCCAGATCGCCGATCTGAAAGCGTTCTACGAAGCGTTCGCTTATGCGCCCGTGACCGACGAGCCACCCGATCACCTCTCTGTGGAGGCTGGCTTCCTCGGCTTTCTGAAGCTGAAGCAGGCCTTCGCCGAGATGGAGGGCGAGCCCGAGCACGTTTCGCTCACGAACGAGGCCGCGCGCGAGTTCCTCGAGAGCCACATGGCCCTCTGCGCGCGGCCGCTCGTCGTCGCGCTCGGCGACACGGCGCCGCTGTACATGCAGCTCGCGGCCGCGGCGCTCGCGGCGCGTTCACCCGAGGCCCCGCCCCAGCCGCATTCTCCCTTCACGGAGATGATGGAAGGCTGCGAGCTGTCCTGCGGCCTCGGGGATCCGGATCCGGCTGCCGGGGAGACTCCGGCCTAGCGGCAGGGACCGACGGGGTTGGTCCGCGCGCCTGGCTCGCGCAGCTCGCTCCGGTCGTACGGGATGTAGCCCATCCAGAACCAGGGGAGGCAGGTCTTCCCGAGGAGTTCCTCGACCACGGGGAAGAAGATGCGGTCCGCGCGGGAGCTGTTCGACAGCATCAAAATCGCCGTGCCCGTGCGCGGAAACCCGAGCGCGAAGTTGTTCGTGCCGGTGTCGTTGCCCTCCTTGAAGAATGCAGGGCCCAGGGGCGACTGGTACACGACCCAGCCCAGACCGGCCGAGAGCGCGATGCCGTCGTTCACGTGGGTCTGTCCCGGAAAGTGCGACGGGAACTGTTGCGGCGAGACGATCCTCGCCTGCGGGCGGAGCATCTCGAGCACGGGTTTGCTGCCCGCCCGGTACTCCCGGAGCACTCCCGCGACGAAGCGGGCGTAGTCCTCGAGCGTCGTGTCCATCGAGCCGGCCGCGCGGGCGCGCTTCCTCCGGTTGTGGCCCACGGCCTTGCCGTCCGCGTCGTAGCGGTTCGACACGCGACCCTCGAAGTCGGCCCGCCAGGACATGCTCGTGTTCTTCATGCCGAAGCGGTCGAAGACGCGTTCCTGCATGAGCTCGCCCGTCTTCCTCCCCGTCCGCTCCTCGACGACGAGCTGGAGAATCTGGATGCCTTCGCCGGAGTAGACGTAGCGCGTTCCGGGCTCGTACTTGAAGTCGAGCTTTCCGTCGTCGTTGATGAACCGCCAGTTGAGGAGCCCGCTCGTGTGCGAGAGGAGCATCCGCGGCGTGACCTTCTGCCAGCGCGGGTCTCCCGCGAGGTCCACGAAGTCCGCGTACTCGGGAAGCGGTTTCGCGAGGAGCCGCGGGAGCGGGGCGTCGAGATCCAGGACCTTCTCGGCGGCGAGGTGCACGGTGAGGTAGGCGAACGCGGCCTTCGTGAGCGACGCGCCGTACATGACGGTGTCGGTCGAGAGAGGCCTCTTCGCCTCCACGTCGGCGAAGCCGTACGCATGCTGGTGGACGATCCTCCCGTCGCGCACGAGCGCGAGCGCGAGCCCCGGCACCTCCGCTTTCCGCATGAGCTCCTCGATGCGCGCGTCGAACGCCGCGACCGGATGAGCAGGTGCGTCGCTCGGCACGGGCGGAGTCACAGCAGGTCCAGTCGTCGTCCAGGCGGTGGCCGTCAGCACGGAGGCAGCGATCAGGACGGCGGCCCGTGCCACACGAATCGGGCTGAACATGTGGATCTCCGGAGGCGCCGCCGCCGGCTTCACTCGAGCGGGTGCCATTGCGTGGGCTCGAACGTCAGCGTGTCCGGTGGATCCCCGCGGAGCAGCTCCAGGGCGCGGCATCCGTCGGCCATCGTGGACGGCCAGTACGCCGCGGCCATCGTGTCCGTCGAGAGGAACGCGACGCCGAGGGTGCTCTTTCCGGGCCCGAGGTCGATGCGGAACTCCCGTGCCGGCGCCCCCGTGTTGCTGGCCGTGGAGAGCCAGCCGAAGTCCTCGAGGAATTTCTGTTTCTCGGCCTCGGGCCTCGGAGCCCGGCCGTCGCGGAGGAGCCACTCGAACGGCTTCCCGCGTTGCCAGGTGCCGTCCCTGCGCGTGTAGACGACCTCTCCGAGCGCCGCGGACGCGTGCAGAATCTTGATGCGGTCGCCGTTCGCGACGCACAACGTGGGGAACCCCGTGGCCGGCCCCTCCACCGCGACATAGAGCGTGGAGCCGCTCCTGAGGAGCCGCACCTCTCCGCCTCCGGTCAGCTTCTCGCGCTTCGCGCTCGCCCACTCGGTCTTCCCGACCATTCCGTCGACGACGACGGGAGGGGCCTTTGGTGTCGTGGCGAGCGCGGCGGCGGCGAGCAGAGCTGGAAGCATGGTTCCCCCTCACACGAACGATACATGCAGCCTGCTCATTGAACCCGGGCGGCGCCTGGGGCCTGCTATCCCGCGGGAGTGATTTCGCCATGCACTTCAAGACGATCATCGAGCCGTTCCGCATCAAGTCGGTCGAGCCCATCAAGACGACCACCCGCGAGCAGCGGGTGAAGGCGCTCGCGGGAGCGGGAAACAACGTCTTCCTGCTGCACGCCGAGGACGTCCTCATCGACCTCCTCACGGACTCGGGCACCGGGGCGATGTCCTCGGCACAGTGGGGCGCGCTGATGCAGGGCGACGAGTCCTATGCGGGGAGCCGCTCCTTCTACCGCTTCCGCGACGTCGTGCAGTCGCTCACCGGCTTCAAGCACGTCATTCCCACCCATCAGGGCCGGGCCGCCGAGCGAATCCTCTTCCACAGCATCCTGAAGGAAGGCGACGTCGTTCCCAACAACAACCACTTCGACACCACGCGGGCCAACATCGAGGTGGAGGGTGCCGAGGCGCTGGACCTCGTGATCCCCGAAGGGCGCGTCCCTTCGCTCGTCCACCCGTTCAAGGGAAACGTCGACCTCGTCGCGTTGGAGCGGCTCCTCGTCGAGAGGGGTGAGCACATCCCGCTCGTCATGGTCACCGTGACGAACAACTCGGGCGGCGGCCAGCCCGTGTCGCTCGAGAACCTGCGCGGCGTGCGCGCGCTGTGCGACCGGTTCGGCAAGCCGCTCTTCCTGGATGCCTGCCGCTTCGCAGAGAACTCGTGGTTCATCAAGAGCCGGGAGCCCGGCCAGAGCCACAGAGCGCCGCGGGAGATCGCCCGCGAGATGTTCTCGCTGGCCGACGGCTGCACGATGTCGGCCAAGAAGGATGGTCTCGCGAACATCGGCGGCTTCCTGGCCATGAACGACGACGCGTGGGCCGAGAAGGCCCGGAACCTCCTGATCCTCACCGAGGGCTTCCCCACGTACGGCGGCCTCGCGGGGTACGACCTCGAGGCGATTGCCACGGGCCTCGAGGAAGTCGTCGAGGAGGCGTACCTCCACTACCGCATAAGGTCCACCGAGTACCTCGCCGAGAAGGTCCTCGCGGCCGACGTGCCGATCATCCGGCCGCCGGGCGGGCATGCCGTGTACATCGACGCGCGCGCGCTGCTGCCGCACATTCCGCCGCTCGAGTACCCGGGCATCGCGCTCGTGAACGCCCTCTATGTCGAGGCCGGGGTGCGGGGCGTGGAGATCGGCACCGTGATGTTCGGGCTGCATCCCGACGGCACCGAGACGCCCGGGGCGATGGATCTCGTGCGCCTCGCGATCCCGAGGCGCGTCTACACGCAGTCGCACATCGACTACGTGGCCGAGGCCGTGCTCTACGTGGCGGGGCTGAAGAAGGAGCTGCGCGGCCTGAAGATCGTCTCGGCGCCGAAGGCTCTGCGGCACTTCACGGCGCGCTTCGAGCCGCTGGGGTGAACTCCTGGATCCTCGCGACGAGCGGGAGGACGAAGGCGGCCTCGTCGTTCAGCACGTTGCTGAGGATCACGATCGACAGTTGCGACTCCGGGATCCGTACGTTCCAGGCGCGGAACCCGGCACCGCTGCCACTGTGGAGCTGGAGCGGCCTGCCGTCCTTGCCCGTTCGCAGGAACCAGCCGTAGCCGATTCCGCCCTGTCTTCCCGAGACGTAGGTCGTGAGCATGGCCTTGCGGAGCGCGGCGGGGAGGAAGCGGTCGTCATACAGCGCTTTACTGTAGCTGGCCAGG
>CAZXSG010000148.1:0-7816 GCA_964643185.1 uncultured Holophagales bacterium | reverse complement strand
CCCGGGGGGGGGAGGCCCGTATTTCGGGACGTTCGTGCGGGCGGGCGCCGCGCGGTAGGCCGGCCCGCCTCCCGCTGACCGGTTTCTCGTCCTCGAGCGCCATGTCGTGTCTGTTACGAGGCCGTTCGCGCGACCGGTGCTGCTCCTCGGCCTGCGCAACCACATGCGCCCCAAATGAAAAGGGGCGGCGGTCGCCGGCCCTCGAACTCCCTGGAACGAAACCCCTTCAGGGATTGAGATCGGCGGCCGCGGCGGCCACCTGCTTCCACATCTTCACGAAGTCGTCGGCCGATCGGAAGAGCGTTTTCGTAGCGTTGGGGTCGTTCGCCGCGTTCTGCACGGCCTGCATGAACTCGGGAAGCTGCCCCACGTTGGAGATGCCCTCGAGCTCGAAGTTGAACGTGCGGTCGCCGGCGACCTGAGGATTGCCGAGGGCCTGGAAGCCCGCGGGCGTGGAGGGCGGCGCGAGCGGATAGCTCACGGCGACCTCCGAGAACGGGAGGAGCGGGTTGAGGCCGTTCAGGTCGGTGCCGATCGCGATGCCGCGGTCGCCCATGATCCCGATCGCCTTAAGGTACTGCTCGTACCAGCCCTTGACGGGCTCGCCGAGCGCCTGGATCTCGATGGAGCCGATCTTCCAGTCGTCGTCGTGCGGCCCGGAGTACTCGATCACGAGCTTGCGGATGGCGTTCGCCTTCACCTTGGAGGGGAGCTTCACGAGCGTGAGGTGGCTCGTGCCGTCGAACCACTTGGCGCCCTGGTTGAGGGAGAAGGGATCCACAACGATCCCGTCGACGACGAGCGTTCCCGTGAGCTCCATGCCGTACTTGAGGTCGTCGGTCTCGGTCTGGATGGCGATCTGGAGCCACTGGATGTCGGGGTTGGGCGCCGTGGGCGACGGGGGGAAGATGGCGGGCTCGACCTCGAGCCGCGTCTGCAGCGTGACGAGGGGGTCGGTGCCGGTGAAGCGGAACGCCGGAGACGCCGAGCGCTCGACGATCACGCGGGTGCCGAGCTTGTTGGGCTGCGAGATGCGCACCGAGCCGAGGTCCCAGTTGTCGCAGGAGAGGTTGCAGCCGGGCTGCGCGTTGGGCGCGATGCCGACGCGCACGGATTCGATCTGGGCGATCGTGCGGCCCGCGGGGAGCGCATAGGGACGCTCGAAGTAGAGGCCCGAGAACATGCCGTTCGTGGGCGAGATGCGGTTGTTCCACATGTCCCAGGCGCTTCCGCCGCCCTGGAACGCGAGGTCGATGAAGCCCTTGCCGTCGTCCACGGCGTCGCCGCCGGTCGTCATCTCGAGGTCGATCACCTCGCGGCCGTCGGCGGCGAGGCTCACGCGCCACTTGGGCGTCTCGAGCGGCGGGTTGTCGTAATGCGCCTTGAAGTAGTGGAGGTACGCGGGCGAGGAGGCCGAGAAGACGCGCGCGGCCTCGGTGCGCGAGAGATAGAACACCTCGAAGCGGTCGACCTTCCAGTTGTCACAGAACGTCTCGCAGCCCGGGTCTTCCTGCACGAGCTCGAGCTCGAGCTTCTGCACGTCGGCGAGCTTGGTCCCCGCGGGAAGCTTGATCGTGACCCAGTGAACGGACCCGTTGGACAGCTCTTCGAGCTCTTCCATGTCGTTCGACTCCAGGGAGTCCGAGTGGGGCTCCCTCAGCCAGCCGATCACCGTGTCGACGCCGGCGATCGTCACCGTGGCGCGGACCTTGGACTTGTCCTCGAGGTTGTCGCCTCCCGTGCCGATGCCGACGCGGAGGCGCGGGTTGTCGAGGTCGTACGTGAAGGACTGTCCGTCCGACAGACGGGCGAGCGGTGAGTTCTGCTCGCGGCTGATGGTGCGGGCACCGAGGTCGCCCTCGGTGCCGAGGCCGATCATTCCGCCGACCTTCCCGATCAGTGCGGCGACGTCGGGCCGGAGCTTCCGTTCGGTGATGGCGTGCGCGGGCGCGGTGCCGAGCGGGGCCCGCAGATCGGAGTGACTGTTGATGACGGGCATCTTCACTCTGAGGCGGTTCGCCATCGAGAGCGTATCGATCTGGGAGGCGTCGGACATGTGGGCGAGGTCGACGATGATGCCGTTCTTCCAGAGCTTCTGAATGCCGGTCTTGCCGTCTTCGAAGAGGCCGTGCTCGTTGGCGTGGCCATCGGCCGTCAACACGTCACCGGCATGACAGAACTCGTAGCGGTTGTCGACGCCGCAGGCGGCGTCTGCGCCGTCCGTGGTCGTGACGTAGTCCTTGAACACGAACGGCGGCTGGAGGAGGGGCAGGAGATCGGTGCCCATCTTCGAGGGCGCGCCGAGACGGAAGCCGATGGTGGGATCGGTACGCACGTCGAAGTGGTAGCCCCAGAGCTCCTGGTTGAGCGTGTTGAAGAGGTTCGAGTACACGCCCGAGCCGCCGAAATGCGTGTTGTCGGCGAGGTGGATGGGGTTCACCACCACGGCGCCGTACGTCTCCTTCAGCTTCAGGATCTCGTCGGCCGAAAGGTCGTCCATCTCGAGGCCGAGAACGAGAGCGAGCTTGCCCGACGCGATGATCTGCTCGGCCTGCTGCGGCGTCTTGGCGACCGCCATCCAGCTGTTGGCGGCGGCCATCTCGGTGATGTACTTCAGCTGCTTGGCGGCGGAGTCGAAGTCGGAGTACTGGGCGAGGTCCCACTGATTGGGGAGCTCGGCGCTGTTGGCCCAGAGAGCGCCCAGGAGCTTGTTGTCGGTCGCGGACGCGACCATGAGGCGGAGGCCGCCCTGCCACGCGCGATGGATCCAGTCGACGTGCATCTGCTGGTGGGTGAGGCTGCGCGCCGAGGGCCAGCCCTTGAACCCGGGATAGCCACCCTTCGTGTGGTTGGCGCCGGTCGAGCCGTCGAGCGAAGTGAAGGCCATCACCTGCGTGCCGTCTTCGATGAGGTCGAGCGACCACGTGTGCTTGTCGGCGTCACATTCCTTGAGGTCCTCGAGCTCGCCCGCGTTGGCCTTCTTGCCGGGGGAGCCGAACAGCACGCCGTTGTTGCCGTCGTTGGCCCCGAACGCGAGGTGCGTCGCCGGGTGCGCGTGGAGGTCGGCGAAGCCCCAGAGCGTCTTGGACTCGGGCGTCGGGGACGGCGTGGGAGTCCGTGTGGGAGGCGGCGCCGGGGTCCGCGTGGGAAACGGTGTCGGCGTCGGGGTGGGCCTCACGTCGCCTCGGGCTTCGGCAGCGGTCCCGAGAGTGACGAGCGCCGCGAGGACGATGAACGATCGCGCCATTGGGTTCATGGGTTGGGGTCTCCTTCACCGAGGAGACACGTCGAATCCGCTGCCGGCCCGCCACACGCGTCGACGCTTCGGTGGTGCCGGTCACATCCCGATGGTTGAAGAGCTTCTGCTAGCCTCGCGGAAGACATGGCCGTTCCATCGCCAGGCGAGGTCACGCGGCTTCTCCGGGCGCACGAGGCCGGGGATGGGCGGGCCTTCGAGCTGCTGGTTCCTCTCGTCTACGACGAGATGCGCCGGATCGCGCGGGCCCAGCTCCGCAAGGGCGGTGGCTGGCCGAAGTTCGAGACCGGCAGCCTGGTGAACGAGGCCTACCTGAAGCTCACCGGAGGCACGGGCGTCCTCGCGACCGACCGCAAGCACCTCCTCGCCATCGCCGCCGCGGCCATGAGGCAGGTGCTCGTGGACCGGGCTCGCGCGCGCCAGCGGGACAAGCGTGGCGGGGGAGCGCAGGAAGTGCCGCTCGAGGAGGCCGACGCCCGCGTGGCGGCGCACGGGACGTTCGTTCTCGAGCTGGACCGGGCTCTCGCGCTCCTGCGTGAACGGGACGAGCGCATGGCCCAGGTGTTCGACTGCCGCTTCTTCGCGGGGCTCGGAGACGCGGAGACGGCCGAGGCGCTCGAGCTGCCGCTCCGCACGGTGCAGCGCGACTTCATGCGGGCGAGGGCCTGGCTGCGCGCCGAGCTGGGTGAGCTGCATGGTGATTGAGCGCGCGGACTGGGGACGTCTCGACGCGCTCCTCGTCGCGGCCCTGGATCTTTCGGGAGAGGCTCGCGCCGCGTTCATCGCCAAGGAGTGCGCCGGAGAGCCCGGGCTCGGGGACCGTCTTCGCGAGCTGATAAGGCTCGCCGAGTCGGACACCGGTCTCTCTCCCTCGATGCTCCGGCAGACGGATCCCAGCGGAACCCCCGCGGCACCCGGACCGCCCCTCGCGCCGGGCAGCATCCTCGGGCGCTACGAGATCCGCGAGGTGCTGGGCTCCGGGGGACAGGGCCACGTGTACTGTGCGCTCGACCCTTCGCTCGATCGCGAGGTCGCCATCAAAGCGCTCGCCGGGGCGTTCCAGGGCGACGCCGCGAACCTTCGCCGATTCGAGCGGGAGGCGCGCGTCCTTGCCGCATTGAGCCACCCGAACATCGCTGCGATCTACGGCTTCGAGCGGATCGACGGGGCGCCGTACCTCGTGCTCGAGAAGATCGACGGCGGAACGCTCGCGCAGCGCATCGCGCGGGGGCCCCTGCCGGTGAAGGAGGCTCTCTCGATCGCGATCCAGGTGGCCGAGGGTCTCGCGGAGGCGCACGGCAAGGAGGTCGTCCACCGGGATCTCAAGCCGTCGAACGTGATGCTGTCCCCCGAAGGCCGCGTGAAGCTCGTGGACTTCGGACTCGCCAAGAGCACGGCGACGCGCACGCGGTCGGTCTCGTCGAACCTGACGACGATGGTCGGGGCCGTGGTGGGCACGGCGCCCTACATGAGCCCGGAGCAGATCCAGGGCGACGAGCTGGATGCCCGGACGGATCTGTGGGCGTTCGGCTGCCTCCTCTTCGAGATGCTCACGGGGCGTCCGGCGTTCTCGGGCCGCACGCTGGCGGAGGTCGTCGCGGCGGTGCTGCGCGACGAGCCAGACTTCGCGGCGCTGCCGGGTGCGACGCCGCCGGAGCTCCGTAAGGTGATCGAGCGCTGTCTGCGCAAGGACCAGAACCTGCGACTGAGATCGATCTCCGACGTTCGCATCGAGCTCGTGGACCTCCAGGCAGGCCTCTCCGTGCCGATGCTGAGGGATTCCGGCGCGGCTTCCGTCGTCGGGCAGCCTCCCGGGAAGGAGAAGCGGTTTCGGCCCGGAGTGGCCCTCGGGGTGGGGGCCGCGCTCCTGCTCCTTCTCGCGGGGCTGGCCGGGGTCGCGATCTCGAGGCTGCCATCGCGCAAGGCCGCTCGGATCGACGCTCTCGCGCCCTTCGCGTTGAGCCTCGAGCTGCCTCCGGGCGTCGCGCTCTCCACCGAGTACTCGCCCCCGTTCGCGCTGTCGCCCACGGGCAGCCATGCGGTGGTCGTTGCGGCGGACGCCGAGTCCACGAAGCTGTGGGTGCGTGCCCTCGACAGTGTGGCGCTGCGGGTGCTGCCGGGCACCGAGGACGCGCGGCAGCCCTGCATCTCGCCCGACGGCCGATCGGTCGCGTACTTCGCCGATCGAAAGCTCAAGCGCATTCCGCTCGACGGCGGAACGCCGCTGCCCCTGTGGGATTTCGGCAGCAATTCGCGCGGCGCGGCCTGGCCGCGGGATGGCACGCTCGTCGTCTCGCCGTCGCAGACATCGGGTCTCGTGAGCGTGCCCGACGGCGGCGGGAAGCCCACGCCGCTCACGACGCTCGACGCGGCGCGCGGCGAGCGCTCGCACCGCTGGCCGGAGGGCGTTCCGGGCGGTCCCTGGGTGCTCTTCACCGTGGGCTTCGAGGGCGCGAGCTACGACGAGGGCCGAATCGACGCCGTGTCTCTCGACACGCGCCAGAGGAAGACCGTTCTTTCGCAGGCGGCCTTCGGACGGGTGCTGCCCGGCGGAAGGCTGCTCTTCGTGCGGGGCGGCCGCGTCCACGCCGTGGAGCTCGACCCGGTGACGCTTCAGACGAGCGGTGTTCCGGAGGCGGTGCTCGCAGGGGTCCGGTACGACCCACAGAACGGGGCCGCGCACCTCGCCGTATCGGCATCGGGCGCGGTCGTCTACGGCCCCGCGGCGCCGGTCTCGACCGAGACGTATCTGTCGTTCCTCGACCGTGCGGGAAAGCTCACCCGACTGTCGGACACTCCGCGACTGTTTCGCGATCCGCGCCTCTCGCCTGACGGCCGGAAGGTCGCGGTCGTCGTCGGCACGTCGACGGAGTCGGACCTCTTCGTCGTCGACGAGCGCGGGACGATCTCACAGCTCACGTTCAAGCTGTCGCCGCACCGGCCCGTCTTCCGCCCGTCCGACGGCTCCATCGCCGTGGGAGCGGAGTCCAGGGGCATCTGGAGGCTCCTGAGCGTGGCCCCGGACGGAAAGGGAGCGCCGCGTGTCCTTTATGAAGGAAGCCGCCGCGTGTATCCCGACGCCTGGTCTCCCGATGGCCGGTCGCTCGTCTTCCAGGAGGACCGCCCGGAGACGGGCTGGGACCTCCTCGTCCTCGACGTCGACGCAGCGGGGGCGCCCGTGGGTCTACCCCGCCCTCTCGCCGACACGCCGTTCCACGAAACGAACGCGATGCTCTCCCCCGACGGTGCGTGGATCGCCTACGAATCGGACGAGCTGGACGCGCTCGTGCAGGCGCATGTGCGCGCCTTTCCCGGAGGCGGGGGCAAGGTGCGTGCATCCACGAGCGGCGCGCGCTGGCCCGCATGGGGACGGGGAGGCCGGCTCTTCTTCTGGGACACCTCGCTGCACCGTTTGGCGTCGACCGGCTCCCGTGCGGAAGGCGATCACCTCGAATTCGAGCAGCCCGCCCCGGTGTTCGCTCCCGGTGCAGCGCCCGCGCCAATCACCATCTCCGTGACCGGCGCGCGCTTCGATGTCGTCGGGAACGGCGAGCGCTTCCTCGTCCTCGAGAAGAGCGTTCCGCCCCACGAGCCCGTGCTCACGCGGCCCGTGCTCCTTCTCGGCTGGGACCCGCTCCGACAGTGAGCGAGGTGAGGGTCATTCCCTTCTGAGGAGCCCCTGCGGAGAGAGCCGCGCGGAACGCAGCGCCGGCAGTGTGCCGGCGAGGAGAGTGACCGCGAGGAGCACGAGGGGCACGGCGACGAACGTGGCCGGATCCCGAGGGGCGATGCCGTAGAGGAACGCCGAAAGGGCCGGCGCCACGGCGAGGGCACCGAGGAGACCCAGCGAGATGCCGAGGAGCCCGAGCTTCAGGCCCTGCGAGATGACGAGCCCGAAGATGTCCCGTCCCGAGGCGCCAAGAGCGATGCGGATGCCGATCTCGTGCGTGCGCTGGACCGCGAGCTGGGCCACGAGCCCGTAGAGCCCCACCGCCGCGAGGGCCAGGCCGAGGACGCCGACGACGCCGAAGAGCACGAGGCCCGCGCGGGGCAGGAGGAGAGAGGCCGAGGTCGCCTCCGTCATCGTGCGGAGCGCGCGGATGGGCACCTGATCGTCGACCTCCGCCAGCGTCTGCCGGAGCGCGGGGAGGAGGGCGGCGTCACTTGGGGTCTTCACGAGCAGCGTCCAGCTGTCTTCGCCGCTGCCCTTGAGCGTCTGGTACAGGAAGGGCCGCGTCGCCTCGCCCAGCGTGCGGTACCTGGCGTCCTTCACGATCCCCACGATGCGGGAGGGGGCCGCCTTCGCGTCTCCCACCTGGACCAGCATCCCGAGGGCGTTTCCGCCGGGGAAGAACCTCTTCTGGAACTCTTCGTTCACGATGGCGACCGGGGAAGCTCCGGCGCGATCCCCGGCTGCGAAGTCGCGGCCCGAGAGCAGCGGGATTCCGAGAACGTCGAAATAGCCGGGGCTCACGAGCGCGGTGTCCACCTCGGGCCAGAGGCGTTTGTCGGCCGGCTCCTGGCCGTAGTAGTTCGGGTGCGGCACGAAGTTCTGGAGGA
>CAZXSG010000147.1:4403-7835 GCA_964643185.1 uncultured Holophagales bacterium | reverse complement strand
ACAAATTCAGGCCGGTGACAGTTCCTTGACCTTCTCGCCCACGTCCCGGAAGTTCGCGTCGGATCCGTAGATCTCGAGAAACGTCTTGTAGGCCGAGTCGCGTTCGCCGATGTCGGTGTAGACCGTGCCGAGGTCATAGAGCATTCCGAGGCGGTCCTCGTCGCGGATCCCGGGAGCCTCGAGCCCTTTCTTGTACCACTTGACCGCGAGCTGGGGCATGCCCTTCTCGAGGAAGCACAGCCCGAGCATCGAGCAGCACTCCACGGCATGCGCGGGATCCTTCGCGGCGAGCTGGAACTCTCCGATCGCTTCGTGGACCAGCTGGATTTCCTTGGAGGCGATGCCCAGGTTGTGGTGGGTTTCGTCGTCTTCCGAGGAGGGCTGCTGCTCGACGCCCTTCTTGAACTCTCCGAGGATCTCCTCGAGAGAGACCTCACCCTGAACCTGAGGGGCCTCGGCCTTCATCTCGCCTTGCAGCTCATCGGCAAAGTTGAAGAATTCCTGCTCGTCGGAGAAGAGCCCCGACTCGTCCACGGGCGGCACGTGGGCCGGCTCGCTGCGCGGAGCCGCCGAAGGGGGCGCCTCCTTGGCCATCTCCTGGGTGAGGGCCTTGCCGAGCTCGGCGTCGAGCACGGACTCGAGATCGTCGGAGAAGATGTCTCCAAGGGCGGCGCGGCCGTCCTCGGAGGGCGAGCGGGCTCCTTCGAGGCGGTGCCGGCGCGCCACGACGTCGGGGTGGCCCGGGAAACGTGCCTCGAGCGACTGGAGACGCTCGGCGGCATCCACGACCATCCCTTGATCCAGGCAGAAGTCGATGTCTCCGAGATCCTGCGGCGATGGTCCCGACGCCATGACGGGGGGCGGCACGGACGCGGGGGCGGCGGCGACGGCGGGGGCCACGGGTGGCTGCGCAGCCGCCTCGCTGGGAGCCATCAGATCGCCGAGGTCGACGTCGTCCGCTTCTTTAGGGGCGGCGGCGGGCCTCGGCTTTGGCTTCGGGGGCAACAGCGCTGCGAGGTCGACCCCCGAATCGCCCTGCCTGGGCTCGCGGGGTTTCGTGGGAGCCGGCTTGGGGCCCAGCAGATCGCGGGCGAGGTCTGGAGTCGACGCGGCAGGCTTCGGTTTCGCCGCGGAAGGCCTCGGCGCCGTCAGGCTCGAGAGGAGGTCGTCGGCCTTGGCCGCGGGCCGTGGTTTCGCGGATGCGGCGGGGGGCGCCAGGAGCGAGCTCAGATCGCGAGGCACCGGCGGCGGGGCCGGTTCGTGAGGTGGCGGCGCCGCGCTCGAAGCCGTGGCGGACACAGGGGCCGAGGCAGAAGGCGTTGGTCCGTGCTCTTCCCGCGCCGGTTCCGGTTCCGCAGCCGTCGTCGCGGCCGGGGGGGGCGGAGCCTCAGCGCGGCCCGGGGTCGCACCGGAAGGCGTGGCCTGCGCTGGCTCGCTGGCCGGACCCGGTGACCCGGCCGCGACCTCGAGGACGGGCGGGGCCTCGGACGGAGGCGCGGGAACGTCGTGCACCTCGAGGTGGGCGAGCAGCGCCGCGGCCGCGGACGCCGCCGGATCGAGCGACTCTCCGAGCAGACCCTCGAGCGCCTTGATGCGGTCGTCCCGCCCTTCGGCCCGATAGAGCGGCACCAGGATGGCCGCCTCTTCTTTGGCCAGCGCCTTCTTCCCCTGCTCGAGGTAGATCTCGAACAGCTTTTCGTGCGCCTTGTGGGCGTCGGGGAAGTTCTTGAGGATGTTGCGGAGGTGTTCCGCGGCCTTTTCGAGGAGTCCGTACTTGCGGAAAACCTCGGACTCCACGAGCGCTTCGTCGACCTTGGCCGAGCCGGCCGCAGGCTGGGGCGCCGCGGGTACGGGTGCGGGCGCCGGCTGGGGCGCGAGCACGGGGCTGGGCGGCGGCGTCGGCAGCGGCTCCTGGACTTCCTGCCCCGCCTCCTCGACCTCTTCGGCCATCTCGAGTCCGGAATCTGCGACATCGGCGACGTCGGCGGCGTCGAAGTCGATGGCATCGGCGTCCAGCGGAGGTGGGAAGCTCGGACCGGGAGACGTGGTCCCCAGGCGAGGCGTCGGCGGCTGTTGCTGGGCGTCGTAGTCCATCCAGGTCTGGTCGGACGGAGGCGGCGCGATGGGCGCGCCCAACGAACGTGGATCCAGACCCGGATGCGTCTTGTCGAGGGAAGCCGGACGCGGCGGGGGCAGCGGCGCAGGAGGCGGATGCGGTCCCGGAGCCTTGATGCCCGCCGAGGTGGCCGTGCGGGAAGCCGTGACGGCCGCGGGAGGGGGAGCGATCACCGGCGGCTCCTGAACGGGCATGGCCGGGCTGTCCGAGAGCTCTTCGTCGGGCAGCTCGAACTCGAACTCGTTCGCGTTGGAGACCGCGGAGGGCACCGGCGACACCGGAGGCACCGACGTGAGCGTCGGAACCACCGCGGCCGCCGGGGAACCGGGGCGGAGACCCGGGAAGCTGATGTCCCCGGGATCGGGCGCTTCCGGTCTCGGCGGCGCCGCCGCGGCCGGCAGCAGGGGCTCGATCTGAGCCAGGCGCCCGCGGAATTCGGTGACGTCGGGCGCGAGCCGCGTGAGGTCGCGCAGGGTCGCGGCCGCCTCGACGATCTTGCCTTGCTTCCTCCAGAGCTCCGCGAGGGCCGAGAGGAACGGCACGCTCGCCTGCTCATCGCCCGCGGCCTTGGCGATCTCGCAGATCTTCCTGAGCACTTCTTCGTTGTCGGGCGCGCCCTTGGCGATGGGCTGGAGGATGGCCAGGGCCTTCTTCGCCTCGCCCCGGCGAACGGCCGCGTCCGCGAGCGGGGAGGCCGCCGCGAAGGCGAGGTCGGGCCGCCGGCCCTTGAGCTGAACCCTCACGACGGTGAGGAGGACTTCCTCGTTGTCGGGATCGACGGCCTGCGCCTTGGACGAGTAGCTCCTGGCCTCGGCGAGATCGTTGGCCGTGAGCGCGGCCTCAGCCGCGAGGACGAAGAGGGGGACCGACCGGGGAGTCGTCTCGAGCGCCTTGCGAAGGAACTCCCGGGCCTGGTCGGTCTTGCCCCCGTCGAGAAGGAGCGGGATGAACGACTTCAGGATCTCGACGTTGTCGGGGGCGCTCTTGAGAGCTCGCTCGTAGACTTGCGCGGCCTCGTCCATAGCGCCACGCTCTTTGAGCATCCCCGCGACGACCGCGAACTCCTTGAGCGCATCCGGTACGCGGCGGGCCTGAGTGAACAGGTCGGCGAGCTTGATGTGGAGCTGGATGTTCGCCGAATCGCCCGCGACCATCTTCTGGTAGATCGCGATCGCGCCCTGAAGGTTGTCCTGCTTGGTGTAGTAGTCGGCCAGAACCTGGTACTGGCTCTTGGCCTCCATCCCGAGGCCCTGCTTGGAATAGAGCTCGGCGAGGCGCTCGTAAATGTCGAGCCGCGCGGGGTCGAGCTTGTTGAT
>CAZXSG010000147.1:0-4393 GCA_964643185.1 uncultured Holophagales bacterium | reverse complement strand
AATACGGAATCGACTCTTCGTTCTTGTTGAGGCGGACGAAGAGGTCGCCCACGGTGTTGAGGATGCTGATGTCGTTCGGAGTCTCCTCGAGGACCTTCAGATAGTCCTTGAGGGCCGCGTCGACTTTGCCCTTCTGCAGATTTTTCTGCGCCGACTGGACCAGCGCTTCTCGCTTGCTCGCCACGCGTCAGGCCTTTCGCCTCGGACCACGGGAGATCCGAGCCTCGCGGGAAACGACCCCCTCGAACGAGAACCGATGCTCGGGGGGCGGGCCGTGGCGGCGGAGGGCCGAAAGATGCCCGGCGGTGCCGTAACCCCGATGCGACTCGAATCCATAGAACGGGTACTCGAGGTGCAGGGTTTCCATGTGGCGATCACGGGCGCTCTTGGCGACGATCGAAGCCGCCGAGATGCAGGCGACCCGGGCATCGCCGCGCACGAAGCTCTTCTGGGGTATCGCGAGGCCGGGCATCCGGACCGCATCGAAGAGCACGAGATCGACGCGCGCACCGATAGCCTCGAGCGCCTCGAGAGCGCGTCTCATGGCGAGGAGAGTCGCCTCGGCAATGCCCAGAGCGTCGATCTCGGCCGCCGTGGCGGCCCCGAGGGCGGCGCGGGACGTCTTCGCGATCCGCTCGGAAAGCTCGTCGCGAACTTCGGGCAGAAGGACCTTGGAGTCGTCCAGGCCGCGAACGGGCACGTCGAGCACGACGGCGGCGGCAAAAACGGGGCCCGCAAGGCAACCTCGACCGACCTCGTCGACACCGGCAACGATCGCGCAGCCCGTCTCGTGGGCGGCGCGTTCCTCGCGGAGGAGGGCCTCGAGGCGAAGGTCCTCGTCACGGAGCGGGCAGGAGCGAGCCGATGGGGCGGAGCCAGACGAGCGACGGGCGACTCGCGAAGACCGCGGTTCGTTCGAACCCGGGCCCCCGCGGGCTTCGGGTGCCGTCTGCTTTCCGGGATCCGCCTTCATTCGACCCTCCCGATGTTTCACCCGCTTTCGCCTGACCGACCGACAAAGGGACCCGTGCGAAAGAGCCCGCCCCCCGCGGGAGAACCTAGTTCTCGCGCTTCTCGGCGATACGCGCGGCTTTGCCCCTGAGGCTCCGCAGATAGTAGAGCTTCGCGCGGCGAACCTGTCCATGGCGCTCGACCTCGATCTTCTCGAGGACGGGCGAGTGGACGGGGAAGGTGCGCTCCACGCCGATCCCCTGCGAGATCTTGCGGACGGTGAACGTCTCGCGGACGCCCCCACCCTGGCGCGCGATGACGAGACCCTGGAACACCTGAATGCGTTCCTTCTCGCCTTCCTTGACCTTCACATGAACCTTGACCGTGTCGCCCGGTGAGAACGTCGGGATGTCTCCACGCAGACTCGACTTTTCGGCTTCCAGCAACTTATCCATGATTCGAACGACCTCCAGAGGGCGAATACGCTTCTCACGACACGTCAGCAAAGGAAACCGATACAGGTATCCCCGTACACACGGCGTGGAAGGCGAATGTTAAATCGAGAAGGCCTTTCCGGCAACCGGGAAAGGCCGCAAAGCCTTGCGGTGGACGCGCTTCCGGCCCCGCGGGAGCGGGCGGATCAGGATCGCTCTCTCGGAGGGGGGCCTGGGGGGATCGAGAAACCCCCAGGATCAGGGTCGATTCCCCCGCGGGGGGCCTGGGGGGATCGAGAAACCCCCAGGATCAATTAACAGATCGGGACGGTGGCGCCGAGTGGCCTCGAGAGCCCTCTCCCGCCGCCAGGCCTCGATCCGTTCGTGGTGTCCCGACAAGAGGACATCGGGAACCGTCAGGCCGCGGAACTCCCGCGGCCGGGTGTAGTGGGGGTAGTCGAGGAGTCCGTTCTCGAAGCTGTCGCGAGTCACGCTCTCGGCGTCTCCCACCACGCCGGGCACGAAGCGCGATATCGCCTCGACGACGGCCAGGGCCGCGGTCTCCCCTCCCGACAGGACGAAGTCGCCCAACGAGATCTCCTCGTCGAACAGGCCGGCCTCCCGGGTTCTCTCGTCGATACCCTCGTAGCGGCCACAGAGGAGAACGATCCGAGGCCTCTGCGCGAGCTCGCGCGCCTTCGCCGCGGAGAACCGGCTGCCCTGCGGCGACAGGTAGATCACGTGCGGCGGGGGCTCTTCGGCCCGCAGCGCTTCGATGGCCGCGAACACGGGCGGCGCGGCCATCACCATTCCCGGTCCGCCCCCGTAGGGCTCGTCGTCGACCTTGCGGTGCGCCGTTCCGGTGTGGTCCCTGAGGTCCACGAGATGCAGCTCGAGCAGCCCGGAGTCGATCGCGCGGCCGAGGAGCGATTCCCCGAGCGGCGACGCGAAGAAGCCGGGGAAGATCGTGAGGATGTCGATCCGCATCTCGAAGCCCCGATCAGTCCAGCAGGCCCTGGGGAAGGTCCAGGACGATCCTCCGCCGCGTCATGTCGGTCTCGACCACGAGAGGCGCGACGAAAGGCACGTCCCGCTCCCCTGCCGGCCTCGCGAGCGTAATGAGGGGCCGGTCGGCCACGTGAAAGAGATCGACGACCGTTCCCAGGACCGTCCCCGAACGATCCACCGCCGTGCAACCCGAAAGCTCGAAGCCGAAGACCCAGCCCTCTTTCCGAATGACGTCCGCTCGACTCACGTAGAGCTCCGCTCCGCGGAGCTTTTCGGCCTGCGTGGCGTCGCCGTAGCCCTCGACCGTCACGAGGATGCGATCCGAATGAGGACGCACCGCCGCGAGCCGTCCGGTGAAAGGCGGAGCCCCTGGAAGCACGAACGCGAAGGTCGCGCCGGCCACGAAGCGTTCCGGGAAGTCCGTCTCGGGGAGGAGGACCAGCTCACCGCGGAGACCATGGGGCCGCACGAGGCGCCCCACGAGGATCTCCGCGGAAGGGGCGGTCACGATTTCAGGCGGCAGGAGCGGCGACGACGGCAGGAGCCGCGGCGGACTTGAGGATGCGCTTGACGGTCGCGGAAGCCTGGGCTCCCTTGGCGATCCAGCTCTGGGCCTTCGCGGTGTCGACCTTCAGGAGAACAGGGCTCCTCGTGGGGTCGTAGAAGCCGAGCTCGTCGACGAGCTGCGAGCCGCGGGGCGTGCGGGCGCTGGCGGAGACGACGATCCGGTAGGAGGGGGCGTTGGTACCGCCGACACGGCGGAGACGAATACGAAGCATCGGAGTTCATCCTTCCTTGGGTCTGGTTGTCGTTCGGGGGTTGCTCGATCCAGGTTCTTACGAAGGCTATCCACGCATCCGCATGGCGCCCTTCATCATCTTCTTCATGCCCTGGTACTGCTTGAGCAGCTGGTTGATCTCGGGAACCGACGTTCCCGAACCCGCGGCAATGCGCTTTTTCCTCGATCCGTCGATGATGCGGGGATCCTCCCGCTCGGCGACGGTCATCGAATCGAACATGGCCTCGAGCCGCGTGGTGGCGTCCTCAGGAATGTCGATGTTCTTGTGCTGCCTGAGCGGGCCGACCTTGGGGAGGTGTCCGAGTAGGCCGTTGAGGGGTCCGAACTTCTTGATCTGCCGCTTCCTGTCGGTGAGGTCCGTGACCGTTAACTCGTTCCTTCGCCTCCACTCGGCGGCGCGGAGAGCGGCTTTCTCATCGGTCTCGGCGCTGACCTTCTCGATGAGGGTCATGACGTCGCCGAGGCCGAGAAGGCGGCCAGCCGCGCGGTCGGGATGGAACGCCTCGAGCTCGTTCACCTTCTCGCCCGTGCCGATGAGCTTGAGGGGTTTACCCACGACGGTCGCGATCGAGAGCGCGGCGCCGCCGCGCGCGTCGCCGTCCATCTTGGTGAGGATGACGCCCGAGAGCGGGAGCTTCGTGGCGAAGGCCTGCGCGGAGCGGACGGCGTCCTGACCCGTCATCGCGTCGGCCACGAAGAGGATCTCTTCGGGCTCGGCGATGCGGGCGATCTCGGCCACCTCGTCCATGAGGGCCTCGTCCACATGGAGGCGGCCCGCGGTGTCGACGATGGCGACGTCGTAACCGAACAGCTTGGCGTCCTTGATCGCGGCGCGCGTCCTCGAGACGGCGTTGGCGTCGCCCTTGGGGTCGAACGCCATGAGGCCGTTCTGCTTCGCCAGGGTCCGGAGCTGCTCGGTCGCGGCGGGACGGTGCACGTCGGCCGGGATCAGGAGAACCTGCTTGCCGAGCTTCGTCTTGAGATGGAGGGCCAGCTTCGCCGCCGTCGTCGTCTTGCCGGAGCCCTGGAGGCCCACGAGGAGGATCACCGAGGGCCGTTTCCGGAGCGAGAGCGGCGCCGTCGCGCCCCCCAGGATGCCGGTGAGCTCGTCGCGCACGACCTTGATCACCTGCTGGGCAGGCGAGAGGGCGGTGAGAACGGCCTGGCCGACGGCCCTCTCCCGAACCGCTGAGGGTAAGTC
>CAZXSG010000146.1:0-7846 GCA_964643185.1 uncultured Holophagales bacterium | reverse complement strand
GGACGCCTCACGGCGATCTCCGGGGGCGTCGCGTCCTCGTTGCCTTCGCAGAACGGGCAGTCCGCGAGGCCGTTCGTGGTGGAGCCGTCCACGACGAACTCCTGCGGCCGCTCGGCGCGCTCGCTGGCGATGATCACCCACCGCTTGTTCAGCGGGTCGTGGCGCAGCTCGCTCATCGGATGCCGCGATTGTCCCTCACGCGCTCCAGTCGTTCCGGGCCGCGCGGAAAAGCAGGAACCCGCGCTCGGGGAGCGATTCGATCTCGCGTTCCCCATCGCGCAGGACGAGGCGGAAGCCGACCATGCCGGAGGGACCCCTCGGAGGCGCCGGAAGGCGTAGCTCGGCGATCCGCCCGACCGCGATGGAAGCGCTCCTCGCGGGCGTGAGCTGGAAATGATGGTGGAGCGGCAGGTGAGGTTCGAGCGCCTCGTCGAGAAGGGCGATCTCGAGGAGCTCGCCCGAGAAGGCGCTCATGGGGTCGAGGCGCAGAAAGAGCGTGGCGCCGTCCTCGGAGAGTCCGAAGCGGATCTCCTTCACCACGCGTCCGCCGCCGCCCATGGTTCCCCGGGCCCTCACGAGGAAGCGTCCCGCGCCGAGCCATTCGAAGTAGTCGGTCATACGCCCGTCGAGCGTCGGCGCGATCGGCCGCGACTCCCGCACGAGAGGCGCTCCCGGCTCGGGCGCGAGGGATTCCTCGAGCGCGGCCGGAGGGGTCTTGCCGGCCGCGCGGTAGGCCGCCGAGAGCTGTGCGCGGAAGAGCTCGTCGAAGAGCGGGTCCTCGGCGCTCGAATGGGGCTCGCCGAACCACCAGAAGAAGTCCGAGGCCTCGGCCGAGAGGAGAGCCGCATGGACGGGGGATGGCGTGGAGCCGGCAAAAGTCAGCGCGCCGGAGGCGTTTCCCGGGCCGGAGGGCTGAAGAAAGCCAGTCAGTTCCGAGCGCGCCCGTGTGAGGAGCTCCCAGGCGCGGTTCTTCACCGGGTCCCCGATCCACGTCGAGAATGACCCCTCGATCCACGAGCCCGCGACGAGCCGCTCGAGCGGCCGGGGCGTGAGCCCGGCGCGCAGGAGGCGCGACGGCGTGGTGACCTCGATCCAGGGCTCGGCCGCGAGGGCATACGTGAGTGCGGTGAGGAACGGTTCGCCTTCCTCCTCGTAGCTCTCCCAGGGGTTCTCGCCGTCCAGTACGACCGGCACCACGAGCTCGTCGCTCTCGGTGTTCGCGTCGCGGCGCAGCGCGCGGAGATGCGCGACGACGTCGTGCGCGGCGTCGGCTGCCCGCCAGGTGGCGTACGTGAAGCCGATGCGGTCCGAGAGGAAGCGGTCGCGAAAGAAGATGGCCGGAGTGCCCTCGCGGAGCCTCCGCGGATGGAACACGAGCGGCGTCCTCGCTCCCAGCGGCAGGTGCGGCCGCCCGAGCGACTGGAGCAGGAGCTCCTCGTCGGTTGCCACCCAGGAGACGCCGGCGTCGCCGAGGATCGCGAGGACTGGCTCCGAGAGGGATCCCTCGGGCGGCCACATGCCGTTCGGGCGGAACCCGAAGTGCCGCGCGAACGTCGCCAGGCCGAGCCGCGTCTGCAGCACCGCGTCCTCGGGCCGCTGGAACGGGGCCTCGGGAATCGGCATCGAGGGGCGCGCCTCGCGGGCCGACCGCGTGTCGTAGAGAAGCGGCAGGATGGGGTGGTGGTAGGGGCTCGTCGTGGCCTCCACGACGCCGCTCGCGAAGGCCGCGGCAAAGCCGGGGAGGACCCGCGAGACATGCGCCGACTGCAGGTCGAGAAGCGCGTTCTTCTCGGCCTCCGAAAAGCCGCTGCCCTTCTCGCGAAGGGCCTTCACGAGCGGCTCCCTGCGGAGGGCGCGGCCGCACCAGGCGAGGTGGAAGTGCACGGTGAGATCGAGGAGATCCCGCTCGGTGAACGCGTCCCGTGGCGTTTCGCGGAGGGCGGCGTAGCGTGGAACGGGCCTGATGTGCCGATCCTGGTGAACCGAGAAGAAGTGTCGCGTCGCGAAGGCCCGGTCCGTGTCCGACCAGCTGGCGATGGGCTTTCGGGCGAGGTCCAGAAACGTGTCCGAGGCGCCGCCGGCCAGGAGCTCGAGCTGGTCGAGGAGCGAGGGGACGACGTTGACGACGTGCGGGACCCGGGGATCGCGCGAAAGGAGCGCGGGGAAGTCCAGATAGTTCTTCAGAGCGTGGAGCCGCACCCAGGGGAGGCGCGCGGTCGCGCGGCCCGGCTCGAAATACCAGGGCTGGTGCAGGTGCCAGAGGAAGAAGACGCGGACCTTCGGACCGGAAGGCACGGGCCGAGTCTACGGCCTCTCTGGTAGCATCGCCGGTCCGGGCCCCTGGATGAGCTCGGGTCCCGCGCGACGATCCCCTTCGAATCGTGTCAGGTCCGGAAGGAAGCAGCACTCAGGAGGTCAGATCGGGCGCCGCGGATCACCCGGGCTCATCGAGGGGCTCGTCCTGTAGAGTCCGCCTCCTGTGACGGAAACCTCCTCTTACGTTCCCCTCGCGCGCAAGTGGCGCCCGCGGACCTTCGTCGACGTCGTCGGCCAGGAGGAGATCGTCCGGGCCCTGACGAACGCCGTGACGGCCGACCGCCTCGCCCACGCGTACCTCTTCTCGGGGCCCCGCGGCGTCGGCAAGACCACGAGCGCCCGCCTGCTGGCCGCCGCGATCAACTGCTCGAGCTTCCCCAAGCCCACGCCGACGCCCTGCGGCACCTGCGCCTCGTGCCTCGAGGTGCTCGAGGGCCGGTCGATCGACGCGCTCGAGATCGACGGCGCGACGCACGGCAAGGTCGACCAGGCCCGCGACCTCATCGAGGTGGTGTCCTACGCGCCGGTGCGCGACCGCCGCAAGGTCCTCATCATCGACGAGGTCCACGCGATCTCGTCGGCCGCGTTCCAGGCCCTCCTGAAAACGCTCGAGGAGCCGCCGGCGCACGCCGTGTTCATCCTCGCGACCACGGAGCGCCACAAGATCCCCGCGACCATCCTCTCCCGCTGCCAGCGCTTCGATTTCCGGCGGCTCACCGACGACGAGGTGGCCGACCGGCTCGCCGAGATCGCCCGCCGCGAGGGCTACACGGTGGCGGGCGAGGGTGTTGGCACATTGAACGTCGAGCGCGCGGCGCTCGCGTCCCTGGCCGCGGCGGCGACCGGCAGCCTCCGCGACGGGCTCTCGCTCTTCGACCAGGCGGTGGCCCGGGCCGTGCCGGAGGGGCCCACCGCAGGCGGAACCGTCACCGCGGCAGACGTCGCCGCGCTGCTCGGCGCGCCCGACCGGTCCGCGCTCGTCGCTCTCATCGAGGCCGTGCTCGCGAGCGACCGGGCCGAGGTGCTCCGCGGCGTCGCGCGGCTCGACGCCGCGGGCGCGGATCCTCGCACGACGCTCCACGACCTGACGTCCCTCGTGCGCGGCGTCGTGAGGCTCGCGGCGGATCCGAAGTCCGCTCCTCCGCCGGGCCTCTCCGAGGACGCCTCCGCGGCGCTCGTCTCTCTCTCGAAGAGCACGCCGTATGGCTCGCTCCTGCGCATCCTCACGCTGCTCCTCGAGGGCGACGGCAGCGTCCGTCGCTCGGACGTGCCCGTGCTGGCGCTGGAGGTCCTGCTCCTGCGTCTCGCCGAGATGCCGCGTCTCGTCGCGATCGAGGACATCCTCGCCGGCAGGATGCCTGGGCCGTCCGTTCCGGTGGCCGAGGCCCCGCCCCAAAGGGCGCCGACGCCATCGCAAGCGCCTCAGCCCCCGGCGCCCACACCCAGGCCGGCTGCTCCCGCTTCTCCCGCCGTTCCCGCTGCCGAGCCTGCCTTCGAGGGGCTCGCGCCTCTCGACCTCACCCCCGACCGGCCGGCGGACCCCGTCGCCACGTTCCGGGCCGCGGTGGACCACGCCCACACGCAGCTCGGCGCCGTGCTCGAGGACGCCGACGTGGTGGTCTCGGGCAACATCGTGACGATCCGCCTTCACCAGGCCGACCCCAAGATGGCCGCCCGCCTCCGCGAGCCCAACATGGGCAAGGTGCTCGAGAAGGCCGCCGTGTCGATCCTCGGGAAGACGGCGCGGGTCGCCATCGTGATCCCCGAGGCCGTGGCCGAGGTGAGCAAGACAGATCTGAAGGCCGTCGCGAAGGCGGAGCTCAAGAAGGAAGTCGAAAGCGATGCCGCCCTCCGCAGGGTGCGCGATCTCTTCGGGGCCGAGGTCGTGGACATCAAGCGCGACGGCGGGAAGTAGGGCCGCTCCATGGCCGCTCTCCCCTCGTTCGATCGTCTGATGGCCGCTCTCGAGAGGCTGCCGGGCATCGGACCCAAGAGCGCGCGCCGCATGGGGCACGCCCTCCTCGTGATGGGCGACGTCGAGGCCGAGGCGCTCGTCTCCTCGATCACCGAAGCGCGCTCGCGCACGGGGACCTGCTCCACCTGCCGCTCCCTCACCGAGGAAGACCCCTGCCGCGTGTGAACCGACCCCACGCGGGACGCGCGGCTCCTCGCCGTGGTCGAGGACGCGGCCGATGTCGAAGTGCTGGAGAGGACCCGCGAGTTTCGCGGGCGGTATCACGTTCTGGGAGGCGCGCTCGCGCCGCTCCGGGGTATCGGCCCCGACGACCTTCACGTGGACGGGCTTCTCTCCCGCGTCGTCTCGGACGGCGTGGAGGAGGTCCTTCTGGCCACCAACCCCAACGTCGAGGGCGAGGCCACGGCCCTCTACCTGGCCCGGAGGCTGAAGCCGATGGGTCCCCGCGTCACGCGGCTCGCGCTCGGTCTCCCCGTCGGGGCCGCGCTCGAGTTCGCCGACGAGGTGACCCTTTCGCGGTCTCTGACGGGCCGAAGGGAAATTTAGAAGCACGTACCCGGGCGCCGTCGAGGCTTTCGGTTACACTACCGCTTCTTGCGCTATGGCTCAATTCGTACTCTTTGACGAAGAGTTTCAGCAGATCAAGGAAGTGATAGGCCGGCTCCGGGCGGATGCCCAGGCCAAGGTCGTCTTCATCGTGGACAAGAACGGTCAGCAGATCGCCGCTCAGGGCGATCTGGAGGCCCTCGACACGACGTCGCTCGCTTCCCTGACCGCCGGAAACGTCGCTGCCACCGATGGACTCGCCAAGTTGATCGGCGAGAAGGAGTTCCCCGTCCTCTTTCACGAGGGCGAGCGGGACAACGTGTACATCTCCATCGTCGGCCAGCGGGTCATCCTGGTCGTGATCTTCGACGAGCGCTCGTCGCTCGGCCTCGTGAGGCTGCGTGTCCGCAAGGCGAACCAGGACCTCGAACGCATCTTCGTGGCGATCCAGGCGAAGGTGGAATCCGAGAAGGAGCGCAGGACCGATGGCGTGGATTCTCCGTTCGCGGAGATCACCGATGACGACATCGACAGCTTGTTCCGGGAGTAAGCGGGGCCTCGATCGATGACCTTCATCAACTACGCCGCACGAGAGATCAACTGCAAGATCGTGTATTACGGTCCCGGTCTCTGCGGTAAGACCACGAACCTCCAGTACATCTACGACAGGACGAACCCGGCGGCCAAGGGCAAGCTCATCTCCCTGGCCACCGAGACCGACCGTACGCTGTTCTTCGACTTCCTGCCGCTCGATCTGGGTACGGTGCGCGGCTTCAAGACCCGCTTCCACCTGTACACGGTCCCCGGCCAGGTCTTCTACGACGCGAGCCGCAAGCTGATCCTCAAGGGCGTCGACGGCGTGGTCTTCGTCGCCGACTCGCAGGAAGCCCGCATGGACGCCAACGTCGAGTCGATGCGGAATCTCGAGAAGAACCTCGAGGATCACGGCTTCGACCTCAACACGATTCCCTACGTCCTCCAGTTCAACAAGCGCGATCTCCCGACGGCCCTTCCGGCCGACGAGATGTACCGCCAGCTGAACTACAAGGGCGAGCCCACGTTCGAGGCCACCGCTCCGCTCGGCACGGGCGTCTTCGACACCCTGAAGGCCGTCGCGAAGCAGGTCCTCATGGAGCTGCGCAAGAAGTAGCGGCAGTTTCCTGGGGGAACCATGGCCGGTTGCCGCAATCGCATTCGCGATTGACGGCGACCTCCGCTCCGCTCCGGGTCCCCCAAACCCTGCTGAGGCTCCGGGCGTTCCGCCCTTCGCACCCCTCCGAGCCAATCGCTCTTTATTCGGGGTGGGCGCTTTCTTCCTTACTCCTCGGGGAGCGAGTTTTCCGTCTCCGCGACGCGCGTTCCGCCCGGCAGGGCGTACTTGAAGACGATGTCGGCCATGCGCTCGGAGAAGAGCGCGCGGGAGAGCACGTCGTCGAAGCCCGCGGCAACGGCCTTCTCTTTCAGGTCCTTACGCACGTGCTCGTAGAAACCCACCACGGGGAACGCCTTGCCGGCGACCGTCTTCTTGCAGGCGGCCACGGCCGAGAAGGGCTCCGCACGGAGGGAGAGGTCCACGAACACGACACCGGTTTCCGAAACGTTGGCCTCGTCGTCGAGCGCGCCGGGGTTGGCCACGAAAACGGCGTCGGAACCTGCGGACTTCACCGCGTGATCGATCTTTGCGCGCCAGAAGAGATCGTCCACGAGGACGAGCACCCTGTGATTGACCATGGCGTCTTCTCCTTCGGGCGCTTCGTACGCACCTGTTCATCCGTGCTCATCGATGGGCCGATGGAACAGGACCGTGAACGAAAACAGTATACGGTCGCCGTGAATTCCCCTCTGCGTTAGACAGGCGGGCGTGCGCAGTGTCACACTCGAAGCTCACGTCCCATCCGGGTTGAGGAGAGTTAAAGCATGAGCGAGAGCGGCGCGAAGGCCGAATTCCGGCCCTACGTTCCCGACGACCAGATCATGCCCGAGTTCACCCTGAAGTCGATCGGGTTCGGGGTGTTCTTCGGGATCCTGTTCGGGGCCTCGACGGTCTACCTGGCCCTGAGGGCCGGGCTCACCGTCTCGGCGTCCATTCCCATCGCGGTGCTGGCGATCTCGCTGCTCAAGAAATTCGGCGGCTCGACCATCCTCGAGAACAACATCGTCCAGACGATCGGCTCGGCCGGCGAGTCCATCGCCGCGGGCGTGGTGTTCACGCTTCCGGGCTTCCTGTTCCTCGCGATCGATCCCGCGACGAAGCAGAGCGTCGGCGCCCCGTACTTCTCGTACTGGACGATCTTCACGCTGGCGCTCCTGGGCGGCTTCCTCGGGACGCTCATGATGATCCCGCTCCGAAGGTCGCTCATCGTGAAGGAGCACGGCGTCCTGCCGTACCCGGAGGGGACGGCGTGCGGGTCGGTCCTCATCGCCGGCGAGCGGGGAGGCGACCTCGCGAAGACGGCCTACATGGGCGTCGGCTTCGCGTTCGTCTACGCGATCCTCCAGAAGCTCTTCAAGGTCATCGCCGAGACCCCGGCGCTCGTCTCCCGGCAGACCAACAAGTACTTCCCTTCGGCGACCCTGAACGGCGACATCACGCCCGAGTACCTCGGCGTGGGCTACATCATCGGACCCCGCATCGCGGGCGTCCTCGTGGCCGGCGGCGTGCTCGCCTGGCTGGGCCTCATCCCGCTTCTCGCCACCCTCGTGCCGCCGGAAGTCATCGCCACGCAGCTCGTGAAGCTCGGAAACATGAAGGACCTCGCGACGGCGGGCTCGGGCAGCAGCGGCAGCTGGGATCCGGCGACGCAGACGTTCGGCAGCATGGCGACCGCGATCTACCGCGCCTACATCCGCCAGATCGGCGCCGGCGCCGTCGCCGCGGGCGGCTTCATCACGCTCATCAAGACGCTCCCGACGATCATCTCGAGCTTCAAGGACAGCGTCGCCTCGTTCAAGGAAGGCGCCGCCGGCGGCGTTCAGAAGCGCACGGACCGCGACCTGCCCATCTCGGTC
>CAZXSG010000145.1:0-7857 GCA_964643185.1 uncultured Holophagales bacterium | reverse complement strand
AGATGTACGGGCACTACTACCGAGGCGAGCTGAAGAAGGCCTCCGTGTACGCGATTCCCACCGGCACCATCGGGACGCTCTCTTCGGAGATCTCGATGCGCTTCGCCCTCAAGGGGCCGTAGGTCATCGTCTCCACGGGCTGCAACTCCGCGCTCGACGCGATTGCCTACGCCGCCAAGCTCGTGGCCTGGGGCGAGCGCGACACCGTGCTCACGGGCGGCGGCGATGCGGTGATCACGCCCGGCATCCTCACGGGCTTCTCGCTCATGCAGATCCTGGCGACGTCGCGCCAGGACGCGCCCGAGACGGCCAGCCGCCCGTTCGACGCGGGGCGCGACGGCTTCGTGCTCGGCGAGGGCGCGTGGGCCTTCGTGGTCGAGCCGCTCGAACGGGCGCGGGCCCGCGGCGCCCGCATCCTCGCCGAGGTGCTCGGCTACGCCGCGACGTGCGACGCGTACCACCGCGTGCGCCTCGACGAGAGCGGCGAGGAGCCCGCGCGGGCCATGACCGAGGCCCTCGCAGACGCCGCGCTCACCGAAACCGATATCGATTTCGTGCAGTACCACGGCACCTCCACGGTGCTGAACGACCGCATCGAGACGCGGGCCGTGAAGCGGGCGTTCGGCGACGCGATCCGGAAGATTCCGGGCTCGTCCGTGAAGAGCCAGATAGGGCATCCGCAGGGCGCGTCGGGCGCGGCCGGGCTCGCGGCCACGCTCGTGGCGTTCGACCAGGGCTTCCTGCCCGCGACGCTCAACCTCACGGCGCCCGACCCCGAGTGCGACCTCGACTATGTGCCCCTCGTGCCCCGCCCGAAGGAGATCACGCACGCGCTCGTGAACGGCATCGCGTTCGGATCCAAGAACGCGGCGCTCGTGGTGCGCAACGGAAAGGCGCTCTGAACTTGTCGTTCCTCGTTCCCGAGCGAGTCGCCGGAGACGAGATTCTCGACGGCGACGTGCCCGTAGGCGAGGCCGAGGACTCCCTCGCCGACATCGAGTGGGTGCACCGCCGTCTCGGTGGCACGCGCACGGTGCGGCGCGCGTTCACGAGCCTCGCGGCGGCGCTCCCCCAGGGTGACCTGACGCTCCTCGACGTCGGCTGCGGATCGGGTCACGTCGGGCGCGACGTGGCCGGTGCGCTCGCGAGCATCGGACGCGGCGCGCGCGTTCTGGGGCTCGATCGCAAGGTCTCGCACGCGCGCCTCGCGCGGCCGGGCTCGCTCGCGGCCGACGCGTTCGCGCTGCCGTTTACCACCGCCTCCGTGGACGTCGTCTTCTCGACGCTCCTCGTGCATCACATCGCGCCCGAGGACCTCGGGCGGCTCCTCGCCGAGTGGGCCCGCGTGGCGCGCCGGGCCGTCCTCGTGCTGGACCTCGCGCGGAACCGGCTCGCGCTCGCCGTCGTCTCGGTGATCGGACCGCTCGCGTTCAAGAGCCGCATCTCGGTGCTCGATGGCAAGGCCTCCGTGCGGCAGGCGTACACGAAGAGCGAGATGTCGGACCTCGCGGCAACCGCCCTCCCCGGCGCGATCGTGGACGGCATCGCGCCGTTCACCTGGCGCCTTCTCTGGCTGCGTCCGGAGGCTTGAGCTGACGGTGCGCGCGGAAGTCCTGGTCGTGGGCGGCAGCCTCTCGGGCGCTTCGCTGGCCGCGTTTCTCGCGCGCGCCGGAGTCGACGTCCTCGTGGTGGAGAAGGCCCGCTTCCCGCGCGAGAAGATCTGCGGCGAGTTCCTCTCGCACGAGGCGCTACCGCTCCTCGACCGGCTCGGCGTGCTCAGCGGTCTGCGGGCTCGCGGCGCCGAGCGGATCTCGGGCTTCCGCGTCGCGCGCGCGGGCGGCACGCCCGCCGCGGGTCGGCTCCCGTTCGAGGTCCTTTCGGTTTCCCGCGCGCTCCTCGACACGACCCTCGCCGAAGCCGCGGAGAAGGCCGGCGCGCGCTTCTCATTCGGAAGCACAGTCACAGGCCTCGAGGGCTCCCTGGCCGAGGGCTTCCGGGTCACGACGCCGAAGAGCGCGTTCGAGGCCCGCGTCGTCGTGGGCGCGTGGGGACGCTACTCGCCGCTCGACGGCCGGCTGGGCCGCGCGTTCTACGGCACGCCGGCGCCGTTCTTCGGTTTCAAGAAGCACCTCCGCGGAGCGAGCGCGCATCTGAAAGACACCGTCGCGCTCCACGTCTTCGCGGGCGGCTACCTGGGCCTCTCGCGCATCGAGCCCGCGGACGGCGAGGAAGAGCCGCGCGTGAACCTCGGCGCGCTCGCGACGCCGGAGGTCGCGACCCGCGCGCACCACAACCTCGACGAGCTGCTCGAGGATCTCATCGCGAGGAGCCCGGCCCTCGCCCGCGACCTCGACGGGCTCGAGCGGGAGCCCGGAAAGCCGCTCGTGAGCGAGCCCGTGCATCTCGGGGCCCGGGACGCCTCGGAGAAGGACGTCCTGTTCGTGGGCGACGCGGCGGGCGTGCTGGATCCCTGGACGGGCACGGGCATGGCGCACGCGCTCCTCTCGGGCGAGGCCGCCGCTGAGCCCGTGGCTGCGTTCCTCGCGGGCCGGCTCGTCGATCTGCCCGCCGAGCACGGGCGCGCGCAGCGGCGGCTCGCCGGCAGCAGGTTCTTCTGGTCGCGCGCCTTCCGGCCCTTCCTGATGGGCCGGGCGGCGCGCTTCGTGGTTCCGGCCGCGGCTCCGCTCGCCACGCTCGCCGCGCGGCTCACGCGACCTAGCGCTTAGAAGCCTTCTTCGCGACCTTCTTCTTCGGCGCGGCCTTCTGTGGCGCCGTCTTCTTCACGGCCTTCTTCTTCGGCGCCGCCTTGCGGGTCCTGGGAAGGAGCGCGAGCAGGCGCTTTACCTGTTCGATGTGGACGCGGTCGTGCCCGGCCATGAGGATCACGAGCGCGCGGATCGATTCCTCGCCCCGCTCGGAATGGAGGCCCACACGGTTGAACGCAGCCTCGGGAAGGCGCAGCAGGAGGCCGAGGTTCACGGCGCGCGCCATGGAGAAGTCGTCGAGCAGTTCCACGGCCGTGGCGTTCTCGACGCCCAGCATGGCGACGAAGGCGTCCTGGTCGTAGCCCGGAATCGGCGGGCGGTCGTGCGCCGCGATGAAACGGTAGCGCGAGCCCAGAACGACCTCACCGTCGGCGAGGTGGCTGAGCACTTCCTTCACGCTCCACTTGCCCGGCTCGGGGTGCGCGGAGAGCTGCTCCTCGCTGTAGCCCTTCAGCAGCTTTTGGAAGATGTCGGGCGTCGCGCTCATCACGGCGAGCGGCTCGTCGGTGCCGAGCGCGGCCTGGTAGCGGGTGGGCACGACGGGACCGGGCTTTCCTTTGGGGGTCTTGCTCTTCGTTGCCATGGATTCGTTTCAGCCTTTCTCTTTCTTGGCGGCGAGGGCGACGCGTTCGAGCGCGCCCATGAACTCGAGGCTGCCGCCGGTGAGCCAGTGCGCGCCGTCCACGGGGAGGCACGTGCCGGAGATGTAGCCCGCGCGGGTTTCGTCGGCCAGGAAGAACATCGACTCGGCGACTTCTTCCGCGGTGGTGAAGCGGCGCATGGGAATGGTCTTGAGAATGTCCCCCGCGAGCTGGTCGTCGAGCCACAGGTTCTTGTCGGTGCCCTCGCTCCGGAACGGGCCGGGTGAAACACAGTTCACGCGGATGCCGAAGCGCGCCCACTCCACGGCCAGCGTGCGCGACATGGCGAGAACGCCGGCCTTGGCCGACGCGGAGTGGATGACGCCGGGGCCCGCGCCCCAGGCGTAGTCGGCCACGACGTTCACCATGCTGCGGATGCGGCCGTCCGTGGCGTGGGCCTCGATCATGGCCTTCCCGAACGCGCTCGAGCAGTAGAACGTGCCGTTCAAAACGATCTCGATGACCGCCCGCCAGCCCTTGGGCGAGAGCTTCTCGGCGGGGCACGGGAAGTTCCCCGCGGCGTTGTTGACGAGCACGTCGAGCGGGCCCCAGGCCTCGTGGAGCCGGGCGGCCATCGCGCCAACGGCCTCGTCGCTCCGCACGTCGCAGGTGAGCGCCAGCACCTCGGCCGCGCCCGCGGCCTTCATCCCCGCGGCCGCCTCGTCCAGGACCTCCTGCCGCCGTCCGCAGATGGCGACGCGCGCGCCGTCCTTCGCGAACCTCATGGCGGTGGCCCTGCCGAGCCCCGTGCCGCCTCCCGTGACCAGAACCTTCCGGGTCGCCTCACTCATCCGGTTGCCTCCTCCCCGCATTCTAGGGAGCGGCTCACGTTCCGGCTGGGCTCTCCGTGAGAGCGATCTCTGCGAGCGCCCTCGCGATGGCTGCCCGGAGCTCCGGCCCCTTCAGGTAAGCGAGCTCGCGCAGGGGTTTTTCGCCCGCGACCCGCCGGGCCACGAGATAGCCCACGTAGTACCCGCTCCGCGGAGGCCGCTCGCCCTGTGCCGTGCCGCCGAGGAAGTAGCTCGCGTACGTCTCTTTCGAGGTGTCGTCCAGGCTCTCCGAGAGCTCCCGGGCCAGCCGCGGGAGGATCTTTCGCGCGCGCTCGGGCATGTCGGCCGGCAGCCCGAACAGCAGCACGCCGTCGGCGGAAGGGTTCAGCGTCTTCGCGACGTGCTCCGCGAGCCCCTCCTGCCAGAGCTTCTCCCACAGAGGCGTGGCGCCTTCGTTCCTGAAGACCCGCGAGTGGTGGATATGGAACAGCTCGTGGTGGAAGAACGCCTGCGGGTCCGTTTCGCCGTACACGTACGCGATCATGTCGACGCCGAAAAGGAGCGCCGTGCGGCCCTTCACGGTTCGCGTGCCTCCGTCGAAGGCGCCGAGGGAGCTCAGGAAGTAGACCTCACCGTCGTAGGCGAAATCGGGGAACGCCTTCCGGAACGTCGACTCGTAGCGCGGGAGATCGGCCGCGATGCGCTTCGACAGGATCCTCATGGTCGGAACGTGCGGCGTCATCATGGGGAGCCACCGTTCGAACCGCTTCGAGAGCGCCTCCCCGAACGGCTGGGCCGCATCCAGCCCGAGCACGCCCGCCTTGTACACCTCGGGGTGCTTCGCGACGAGCGTGCTCTCGAGGAGTCTGGCCTGCTCGCTGGCGGGAAGCTTCTCCGCGACGGACCAGAACTCCCAGAAGTCGGGCATCAGGTCCACGGCCCGATAGGTCGCGACCGCTGGCGCCGTCCGCACATTCGAAGGCGCGCACGCCCCCAAGAAGAGCCCGACGGCGCAGACGAAGGCGCGCGACAAGTCCAAGATTCAGCGCGCCGAAGGCGTTCCCCGGCCCGGAGGGCTGAACAAATTCAGAAACTGACTCTGAGGCCGGCCGACAGGAGGAGCGGGTTCAGCTCGAGTTTCTGCGTCACGCCGCCGTTCACGGGCGTGCTGTCCATCTCGAGCGGGATGTAGCGTCCGTCGACGACGATGGCGACCTTCGACGAGAACTTCACCGCGACGCCGATGTTCGCGACGAGCGCGGCCTTGCTCTTCAGCTCGACATCGCCGATGCCGGCCGTATCGAGGTCGTCGCTCATGAGATCGCGGCCGATCACGTACGCGCCGCCCACACCGATCCACGGATCCACGATGCTCTCCTTGAGCGGATGGAAGCTCGCGACCACGGAGATGGGCACGAGATCGAGCGCGCCGAGATCCAGCACGTCGGTGCCGTTTACGCGCGTCATGCCGTCGAACCGCAGGTAGAACGCCGACAGCTCGACGCCCACGAATCCGAACCGCCCGCCGAGCGCGACACCGCCGCCCCGCCCCGAGTCGAACTTCAGCGACGTGGCGAGGTTGACCTCCGTGTCGTCCTTCGTCGTCGGCAGCGTTCCGAGGAACGAGATCTCGGAGGGGAACTGCGCCGCGGCGGGTGTCGAAAGCCCCAGTGCCGCGAGAGCGAGCAGGGAGAGAAACGTCGTGCGCAATCTCATGAACCCTCCGGAGGAAAAACGTCGGGAACCGGGTTTATGCTAACCGAAGCCCGGACGTTTCGCCGCCATCACGGAGGAGAACTTCATGCGCCGTATCCACGTCACCGCGCTCGCCGTCGCCCTCGCCGCCGTCACTGCCCTTCCGCAGTTTTACGCGGCCGAGGCCCAGCAGCTCCCCGTCGTGAAGTACCCGGGCATGAAGCTCGGCGGGCACGTCACGCGGGACGCGAACGGCATCGCCCACATCACCGGATTCAGCCAGTGGGACCTCTTCTTCCTGCAGGGCTACACGCACGCGCAGGACCGCATGTTCCAGATGGACTACTCGCGCCGCCAGGCGCAGGGCACGCTCGCCGAGCTGCTCGGCCCGCCCGCGCTCCCCACCGACGTCCAGCTCCGCGTCATCGGCCTCGGCCGCGCGGCCGAGCGCTCCCTGGCCGCGATCTCGCAAGAGAGCTTCCAGGCGCTCCAGGCCTACTCCGCCGGCGTCAACGCGTGGATCTCGTCGCACCCGGCGCCGCCGGAATACACGGCGCTCGAGCTCACGAGCGTTCAGCCCTGGTTCCCCGTGGACTGCATCGCGGTGGCGAAGCTCATCGCGTTCGGCCTCTCGTTCGATCTCGACACGAGCAACACCGTGGCGCTCCTCACCTATACGCAGGTGGGCCAGGCCGCGGGCTTCGACGGCGTGAAGCCTCTCCACGAAGACCTCTACCGCTCGGCGCCGTTCGAGCCGTTCGCCACCATTCCCACGGCCGCACGCGACGCGATCGGGTCTGCCGAAGGGCTCTCCGAGGCGTTCCTCACCGCGCAGCGCTCGCGGGCCCAGGAGATGCTCGACGCGGGCGTGCTGGACATTCTCAAGGCCTACGAAGCGAAGGTCCGCGAGATCCCCATGCTGTCGCGCATCGCGGACGGCGAGCGGGACGCGAGCTCCAATCTGTGGGCCATCGCGGGCCGCCTCTCCACCACCGGCAACCCCATCATCGCGAACGATCCGCACCTCGCGCTCGACACGCCGTCCACGTGGTATCCCGTCGCGCTCCGCAGCGCGACGCTGAACGTCACGGGCAACAGCTTCCCCGGCGCGCCCCTCGTGGTGCAGGGTCAGAACGAGCGCATCGCGTGGGGCTCCACGGTGAACCCGATGGACGTCACCGACGTGTACCAGGAGAAGGTCGTTCCCGACGCGGCCTCGCTCGCCGGCTACTCCACCGTGTACCAAGGCCGCAACGAGCCGCTCGCCCCGATTCGCGAGACGTTCCGTGCGAACACCCCCGGCAACGGTACGCAGAACGACATCGTGGTCGTCCCGGCCACGGGCAGCATCCCGCCCGCCACGCTCATCGTGCCGCGTCGCAATCAGGGGTCGGTGCTCACGCCCGACACGCTCGCGACGGGCACTGTGGTGTCCGTGCAGTACACGGGCTTCTCGGCGACCAAGGAGCTGGACGCCCTGCTTGCCATGTGCCGCGCGCGCTCCGTGGAGGAATTCCGCCAGGCCATCCAGAACTTCGACGTGGGCTCACAGAACTGGGTCGTGGCCGACGTCACCGGGAGCATCGCCTACTTCACGAGCGCCGAGCTGCCGCTCCGCGAAGACCTCGAGGCCGGCGCCCCCGTGGGCCTCCCGCCGTGGTTCCTCCGCAACGGGCAGGGCGGCAACGAGTGGATTCCCGAGGCATCCCCCCTCCCCGCGAATCAGTCGGTGGCGTTCAAGATCCTCCCGTACGCCGAGATGCCCCAGATCGTGAACCCCGCGTCGGGCTGGTTCGGCAACGGCAACAACGACCCCGTGGGCGTCACGTTCACGAACAACCCGCTCGCGCGGAAGAGGGCCAACGGCGGGATCTACTACCTGAACCCGGGCTATGACGGCTACCGCGGCGCGCGCGTCGAGCAGGCCATCACGGCCAAGCCCGCGGCGGGCGGCGGAAAGATGTCCCCGGCCGACATGAAGGCCGC
>CAZXSG010000144.1:0-7877 GCA_964643185.1 uncultured Holophagales bacterium | reverse complement strand
TCGGGCGTGAGCTCCTGGCGTTGCTCGCGGCGTCGGGCCACGCGGCCGGGCGGGATCCCGCTCCGGCACGTGCCCGGATACACGGGCCCTTCGGCGTCCACGGGGTCGCTGGCGGCGGGCGCCGAGGCCGCCCGCGCGATCTCGGCGCGCGAGCAGGCGCAGTCGTAGGCGAGGCCCGCGTCGCGGAGACGGGCCAGCGCCTCCTCGTAGAGCGCGGTGCGCTGGGACTGCACGAGGACGGGGCCGTCCGGGTCGAGGCCGTAGAGCGCGAGCGCGGCCAGGATCTCCTCGGCCGCGCCGGGCACGACGCGCGGCTGGTCGAGGTCTTCCATGCGCACGAGCCAGGTCAGCCCCGCGGAGCGCGCGAAGAGCCACGACCCCACGGCCGCGACGAGGCTGCCGAAGTGGAGAGGTCCCGTTGGAGAGGGCGCGAAGCGGCCGGCCGTCATCGTGCCGATGATCGCGCGGGAGGCGAGATTCTCTGAAATGGAGAATCCAATCTCCGTATCGGCTGACCCTGGGCCCGGAACGGCCCGGAACGTGCGGCATGGCTCTTGAAGTGTCCCCGGGCATGCGCCGACTCCTTTTCGCTCTTCTCCTTCCCTGCACTCTCGTCGCCGTGCCTCCGGAGATCGTGCTCACCGAGCCGTCCGGCGGCTGGACGGTGGATCGCATGGTCGTCGTCGCGGGCCGCGTGAGCGATCCCGCCATCGACCCGGTCACGATCTCGATCAACGGCGGCCGCTACCTCGTGAGGTCGCGCGGCGGCACGTTCCGCCGGTCGTTCCCGGTCACCGCGGGGAAGAACGCGATCGTCGTCCTCGGTACGAACGCCGGGGGCACGGGCCGCGCGGAGCGCACGCTGTACGCGCAGATCCCCACGCTGCCGCTCTCGCTCGCGCTCACGAGCGACACCGACGGCGTCTACACCGACCTCCACGTCTACGAGCCGCCTCTCGACGCCCCGGACCCGGCCACGGCCGGCCGCGACGATCCGCATCACGTGTTCTGGGCCAGCACCAGCTCGCCCTCGGGCGGCCGGTTCTACCTGAACGACGACGCCGGCAGCTTCGACAGCCCCGGCTACGGACCCTACCTCTACACGCATTCCGCGCCGCCGCTGGGCGTCTTTCGCGTCGACGCGAACTACTGGCCGAGCGGCGACAAGGCGCACACCGTCGCCACGCTCGAGGTCGTGCTGTTCGGCGGCACGCCCCGCGAGATCCACCGCCGCGTGAAGCTGCCGCTCGTCACGCCGGGCGAGACGCAGACGCTCTGCTACGTGCGCATCGACCGGGACGAGCGCGGGGCCGTGTGGGTGCCGTCCGTGGATCCGCGTCCCGCGGACGGCTCCGGCTGGCCCGCGTGGGCGCTCGCTCGGGGCTCTCGTCCCCCGGTGTACTCCGGAGCTTCGGAATGAGCCCGGCGCTCCTGCTCACGCTCGCGATGGCCGTTGTCGCGCCCGCCCCGCGATCTGCCGAGACGGCACGGCACATCCTGCGCAACGAGGCGCTCACGCAGGCCGAGCGCCCCCGCGCCGACTGGGATCCCGGCCAGCGCGACTGCGCGGGGTTCGTGCGCTTCCTGTTCCGCAAGGCTCTCGGCACGAACGAGCCGCTCTGGGAAAGGCACGACGGCACGCGCGTCTCCTTTCTCGAAGCCGGCGAGCTCCTGGCCTACAACTTCGAGGCCGTCTCGCGGGAGCCGGATCCCCACCAGCTCCGCACCGGCGACCTCCTCGCGTTCTTCGATCCCGGCCGGCCGGCGGGCGACGCGTGGCACCTGATGCTGCTTCTCGAGCCGCCGGGCACCGCGCCCGACCGCGTCCTCGTCGTCTACCACAACGGCGCGGCGCCTCCCGACGGCGCCGTGCGCAAGGTCTGGCTGGCGGACCTTCTCGAAGGGCCCGCCGAGTGGCGTCCTGTGTCCGGCAACCCGCTCTTCCTCGGAACGTTCCGCTACCGGCCCTTCACCAACTGAAAGGAAACGCCGTGCGCCTCCTCGTGCTCACTCTCCTCACCGCGGGAGCTCTGTCCTCCCCGGCCCTTGCCGTGCCGCCCGTTGAAGACGGGCCGCTCTACGAGCTGCGCGTCCGGGACGCCGACGTGGCGCGCCGCATCGCGACCTCGAACGAATGGTTCGGCGACTTCTCGCGCTCGAACCTCTACCGCGGAGCGATGCTCCGGCTCGGGCCCGCGCTCTACGCGGTGGGCGAGGCCGGCAAGGATCCGTTCACGGGCCGCCTCCTCGATGTGCTGGCCGAGCGCGTCCTTGCGCGGCACGGCGTCTCGGTGGCGTACTTCCAGCGGCCCGGTCTCTCGAGCCCGTTCGGCGTCACCGTGACGGACCTCGGCAAGGCCGACCTCGAGAGCGCTCGCCTGCTCGTGAAAGCGCTCCGCTCGGCGCCGAACGTGGTCGTGGGCTCTACCGACACGCCCGTCACGCCCGTGAAGGTCAGGCGGCAGCGCTTCGCCGTGGCCGAAGGAGCGGGCTGCCTGGCGGTGGCGCGCGACCCGTGGGTGGCCGGCGCGCTCGCGCGGCGCTGCGGATCGCGGCCGAGGCTCGCCCGCGAGACCGCGGCCACTCTGACCGTCTCGACCGGCCAGTTCTTCTCGGCGTGGTCGGCGCTCCTCGAAAAGCGCTTCGGCACGGGCGGCGTGCTCGAGATCGCGTTCTCCTTCGACGCGAGGACCGCGCGGCTCGTGCCCCGGAGCGCGACGCTGCCTCTCCAGGAAGGGCACGCCGTTCTCTCGGGCCCACTCGACGAGGCGCTCCTCGGTGCGATTCCGGCGAACGCGCTGTTCGTCTCGACGGTCTTTCTGCCCACGCCCGCGGGCTACGACCCGGAGAACGTCGCCGCCTACCTCGGGAACCCCGGAGGCGAGGTCCCGGCCGGCGCGGCGATGCCCGTGACGCTGCTCTTCCTCGGGATGGAAGAGCCGTTTCCGGGTGTGAGGAGCCGGCCCATGACGGCGCTCCTTCTCACGAAGCCCGCGAGCGAGGCCGGGCTCGCCGACCTCGAAGCGCTGTTCGACCACAGCCGGCGATATCCCGTGCGGGTTCTGACCGTGGGCGCCTACGTCGCGATCAGTCCGTCGGCGCGCGCTCTCGAACGGATCGGGGCCGCGGCCGCCGGCACCGAGCCCTCGCTTCGTCAGGCCCCCCGCGATCTCGTGTCGCCGCTCCAGCGGAGACCGGTCTCCGCGGTGGCCTACCTCGACCTCGGCGCCTTCTTCCGCACGGCGCTCCTCCACGGCCGCGAGCTGGATGCCCATGCGCAGGGGGTCGGGCTCACGAACCCGCCCCCACCCGAGGTCGCGGACTCCCTCTCGCTCCTCGACCGCCTTCCCGTCTACGCGTTCCACGGGCGGGCAGAAGCCCGAAAAGGGGCGGGCAGCCGGCTCGTGCTCGAGGCGGTGTCGCGGTGAGCGGCCTGCGCAGCCTCGCCGCATTCCTCGTCACGACCCTCGCTCTGGGTGCGACGCCCGCCCTGGGCAAGGAGATCTACCTCACCGTGCGGCGCGACTTCGCGCCCACGGAGAGGCCCGAGATCGACGTGCACTTCCAGCATGCCGCGCCGCTCGAGGTGCGCATCTACCGCCCGAAGGACCTCGACGAGTTCGTGGCGAGCCAGATGGACCTCCGGCGCGCGTGGCGCCGCCCGCGCATCGAGGAGAACGCGGCTCACGCGCTCGCCACGGGCCTCAACGACACGCGTCTCGACCTCGATTTCGTGCGGGCCGCGGTGCCTCCGGAGCTTCGCAGGTCCCTCGCGCCGAAGCTCGGAGGGGCCGCGTTCACTCCGGAGAAGAGCCGGCTCCGGGAAGGCCCGCGCACGCTGGTGGCCGCGCCCGAGAAGATGGAGCTCGTCACCGAGCTGGAGATGGATCTCGACGCCGATGCGGCCCGCTCGGCCTTCGACGTCCCCGGCTTCTCCTGGTGGTCCTCGGCCGAGGGCGGCCTGCGCATGAAAACACTCGTGCTGCCGAAGCTGCCGGCCGGCTTCTACCTCGTCGAGGTGCTGCAGGGCGACCTCGAGGGTCAGGTGGTGCTCGCGGTGAACGACCTCGCGGTGCTCCTCCACCAGACCGACGGCGCGGCCCTCGTGCGCGTCGCGCGGCGGAACGGCGCGGCCGTGCCGAACGCGCGCGTCGACGTGCGCGACCTCGCAGGCAGGTGGATCGCGAAGGGCACGACGAACGTCGACGGCGTCCTCTCGCTTCCGAACGTTCCCGCTCCCGACCTCGTCGCCGTGATCCGCGAGGGCGCGGACGTGGCCATCGTGGACACGGACTTCCTCTCCACGGTCGCGACGTTCCCCGACGTCTACCTCTACTCGGACCGGCCGCTCTACCGTCCCGGCGACACCGTGCGCTTTCGCGGCATCCGGCGGGAGCCCGCAGGCCGCATCGCGAAGCTTCTGGGCCGGGCGCCCACATCGGCGCGGGTCTCCGTTGTCGATCTGGACGGGCGCGTCGTGGCGAACGAGGTGAGCGTGCCGCTCTCGCCGTTCGGCACGTTCTCGGGCGAGCTGCCTCTGGGCCCCGCGGCACAGGCCGGCGTCTTCCGCGTGGTGGCGCGCGTCGACGACGTCGCCCACACCGGCGAGGTGCGCGTGAAGGACTACGTCAAGCCGCTCTTCTTCCTGAAGGTCGAGACGGAGCAGGAGACGCTCCGCGCCGGCGGAACGCTCGACGCCGCGATCTCGGCAGAGCGCTACGCGGGAGGAGTCCCTCGCGAGGTGCGCCTCTCGGCACAGCTCTTTCGCGTGCGCGCCGAGGCGCCCGCGTGGGTCGAGGACGCGGGCCTCGGGGAGACGGGGAGCGTCACGACGTATGGCGGAGACCGCGGCCGATCGGCGGCCATCGTCCCGTACCTCGTGGCGAGCGAAGACGACGTCGCGCTCGACGAGGACGGCCGCGCTCGGCTCGTGCTGCGGCTCCCGGCGGTGCTGCCGGGGCCGAGGAACGCGGACTACGCGTTTCTCCTGAAGCTCACCGCGCGCGACGCGGACGAGACCTGGGCGTCCCTCTCGAAGTCGTTCGCCGACCGCCGGAGCGACGTCGTGGCGCAGGTACGCGCTGCGGCCGTCTCGGTGTTCGCGGGTGAGCCCGCGACGCTGGCCGTCCGCGCCGTGACCCCCGCCGGAAAGCCGTATCCCGGCGCCGTGGGCCGCGTGACGTTCCAGCTCACGCCGTACGGTCACGCGCCGGAATCCCACGAGTCGGCGCTCCCGATCGGCGCCGACGGCCGCGCCTCGGTTCCGTTCCCGACGAGCCGTCCCGGCCGCGTCCAGGCCTTCGTCACCCTGAAGGACCGCGAGGGCCGCGAGACGACGGCCGAGGCCGTGCTCGTCGTCGCGTCGCGCGTGCCGGGCGAGCCCCTCGTCGAGGTGCCCGGACTGACGCTCCTGCCCGAGCGCGAGACGTATCAACCCGGCGAGACGGCCCGCGCGCTGCTGCTCCTGCCGAAAGGCTGGGGCGAGCGCGGCGCGGATCGCGGCCGGCTGCACGTGACGCTCGCGGGCCGCGGAATCCACGGCTCGCGCGTGCTCCGCGTCGACGGCCTCACGGCTCTCCTCGAAGAGCCGATCCTCCCGCGCTACGGCACCGCGCTCCACGCGCTCGTGTCCTACGCGGATCCCGAGCGGGGCTGGGTGGAGCGCACGCTCACGTTCCGCATCCCGCCCGAGGGGAAGCGTCTTGTCGTGAGGGTTTCGCCGAAGAACCCACAGGTGTTGCCCGGGAACCGTCAGGCCGTCTCGCTGCGCGTGACGGATGCGTCCGGCCGGCCGGTGAAGGCCGAGGTCTCCGTGTCGGTGGTGGATCGCGCCGTGCTCGACCTCCAGCCCGAGTTCCGCCCCACGCTCCTCGCGTTCTTCCACCCCCTCGAACGGCTCAACCTCATGAGCTTTCTGAGCCGCGACTTCCAGGCGTACGGCGCGGGCGAGAGGCTTGCGGCGCGCTTCGGGAGCAGCCATTCGATGGCGGCGTCCAAGCCCCGCAAGATTCCCAGGGAGAACGACACGGCCTACTGGAACCCGGCTGTCGTCACGAACGAGGACGGCCTCGCGACGGTCTCCTTCCGCCTCCCCGCGAACCAGACGTCCTGGCACGTCACGGCCGTCGCCGTGGACGGCAGGGGCCGCTTCGGCGAGGGCGGCGCGGACTTCGCCACGAACGCGCCCGTCACCGTGGCGCTCGTCACGCCGCCATTTCTCCGCGCGGGAGATCGCGCCGAGGCGCGTCTCGTGGTGGGGAACCGCGAGGTCCGTGCGAAGAGCGTTTCCGCCGTGGTCGTGCCGCCGGCGGGTGCCCTGCTCGCCGAGCCGCTCGAGCTGAACGAGCGCCTCGAGCCGAAGCGCGATGGCGTCGTGCGCGTGCCGTTCTCGATTCCCGCGGGCGCCGCGTCCGCGGCGTCTTCGGGCTGGGAGGTGCGTCTCCGGGTGGACGAGGGCGTGCCGTCGACCCTGCCGTTCGCGTTTCGCGCGCTGCCCTCGAACACGTCGCGCGTCCACTCGCGGATCCTCACCGCCGGTGAGGCGTTCGACGCGACGACGCATCCCGCTCCGGAAACGGGTGGACCGCCCGAGTCCCTGGGCGAGGTCTCGAGCGTGCGCCTCTTCGCCACGTCGCGTCTTGCCGGCACGTTGCTGCCGTCTCTCGTGTGGCTCTCCGCGTACCCGTGGGGCTGCGTGGAGCAGGTCACGAGCGCGAGCGTTCCGGGCCTCGTGCTCCGCGACGTTCTGGGGAAGGACGTGGAGCTGGCGAACGAGGACGACACCGTCCGGGAAGACGTGAGGCGCTCGCTCGAATCCTCCACGACCGGCCTCGCGCGGCTCCGTTCGCTCCGAAACTCCGATGGCTCCTACGTGTGGTGGCCGGGCTCGGGACGAGGCGACGCCGACATGACGGCCTACGTGCTTTCCCTCCTCGCCACGTTCGACGATCCCGAGCTCCTCCGCGGGCTCGATGCCCGCCGCTCGGCCGGCTGGCTCCGCGGCAGGACACCGTCACTCGGCTCGTCGCGCGGCGTCCTTCTCACGTACGT
This sequence comes from uncultured Holophagales bacterium, assembly GCA_964643185.1. Taxonomy (GTDB): domain Bacteria; phylum Acidobacteriota; class Thermoanaerobaculia; order UBA5066; family UBA5066; genus JAEUQS01. The sequence continues at coordinate 827 of CAZXSG010000144.1, read as the reverse complement.
GGAGGCCCGGCTCGTGGCTCTCGGCCTCGCGCCGAAGGACGGCACGAGCGCGGAGACGGCGTTGGCGTTCCAGGCCGGCTGGGCCCTCGCGCACGGCTCGTTCCGCGACCGGGCCTACGTGCTCCTCGCCCTGAAGGCGCGGGGTCTGGAGGAGACGCCCGCCTTCCGTCTCGTGACGAAGGACCTCCTCCGGAGTCTCGCGCCCGCGGCGGACGCGGACACGGCGCTCCTCGGAGATGAGGGCCCGGGAGCTCTCGCCGTGGCCGCGCATGCGCTCGCCGCGTACGGGCGGATCGAGGGAGATCCGTCGGACTTCACGCTCCGACTCCTCGGTTCGTTCGGCGGCGGGCACTTCGGCTCGACGTTCGAGACCTCACAGGTTCTCGCGCATTCCCGGTGGCTCCTCGTCCGCGAGCTCCAGGGCGGCGCCCAGCCCCCGGAGCTGCGCGTTCTCCAGAACGGCCGCGAGGTGCCCTCGGAACACGTCGTGAGACGCACGGGCCTCTTCGGCACCGAGGTGAGGGTCGCGGGTGCCGCCCTTCGCCGGGGCCAGCTCGTGGTGGAGAGCGACGACCGGCGGGCCTCGCTCCGCGCGGTGATCGAGGCCTCGGCTCCCTACGACGAGCGGAGCGGCGAGGCGGCCTCCGTGCGCGTCTCCGGCAAGGACGGTGTTTCGCTCTCGCGCTCGTACCACGTCCTCGACGCGAAATCGGGCCAGCTCACCCCGCTGCGCGGACCCGTGGCCGTGGGAGATCTCGTCTACGTGCGACTGAGCTTCGCGCGGCCCGTCCCGCGCTCGTACGCGGCCGCGACCTACTACGACCTCA
>CAZXSG010000143.1:0-7945 GCA_964643185.1 uncultured Holophagales bacterium | reverse complement strand
CGTTGAGCTCGATGGCGGCGATGCGCGGGTCGTCCCCGATGCGCTCGAGCACCTCGACGTATTCGTCCTCGGTATCCCCCCAGATGTTCGCGAGGACGGTCGCGCCCTTGGCGTGCAAGGCGGGAAGCCGCTCCGTGAGGAACGTGTCGATCCCGATGTTCTGGAGGCCGATCGCGTTCAGCATGCCGGCGTCGACCTCGCAGATGCGGGGCGGCGGGTTGCCATGGCAGGGGCGCCGCGAGAGGCCCTTCACGGCGATCGCGCCCAGCCTGCCGAGGTCCACATAGTCTTCGAACTCGAGGCCGTAGCCGAACGTGCCCGACGCCGTCGCGATGGGATTCCGAAGCGCGAGGGGCCCGAGTCTCACCGAGAGGTCGACGCTCAAACGCGGCTCCAGTCGATGGCGGTGTGGGGCAGGCAGGGGCCTTCCTTGCAGACGGTCGCGAAGCGGCCGTCCCGCGCGGGGACGACGCAGCCCAGGCACACGCCGAATCCGCAGGCCATCTCGCTCTCGAGCGCGAACGACGTTTCGAGGGCGGCCTCGTCGGCGATTCGCGCGAGGGCGCGAAACAGGGCGACGGGCCCGCAGGCGTAGAGCCTGCGGTACTTCGTCCCCGCGGAAAGCTCCCTGAGGAGGAGCTCGGTGACCAGACCCTTGCGGCCGAGAGAGCCGTCGTCGGTCGCGTAGGCGCAGCGATGCGCCCCCAGGAAGCGCTCGAAGTCCGCGCGCTTCAGAACGTCGCTCTCGTTGCGCCCTCCGTAGAAGAGATCGGCCTTGACCCCGCGCGCAGAAAGAACGCGCGACAGGAGAAGCAGGGGCGCGAGGCCGATCCCGCCGGCGACGAGCGCGACGCGGTCTTCATGCGTGAGGTCGTCGATGGGAAACGGCACGCCGAGCGGTCCGAGCACGGGAAGCGGCGTCCCTTCGGCGAAGTGCGCGAGCGCGGCCGTTCCGACGCCCACGACCTTCACCACGAACTCCAGCGCGGGCACCCCGGCGACCGTGGTGACGTCGGCGATGGAGAACGCCCGGCGGAGGTAGGGCCTGAGTCCGTCGCCGGCCTGGAGCATCGCGAAGTGTCCGGGCTTCGTGAGCGCGCCGATGGAACCCGCCTGCACGAAGAGGGAGTAGTGAGTCGCGTCGTAGGACCGCGTCTCGAGGACGCGAAGCTCTTCGTTGACCGGCATGGGCGTGGGGGCGAGACTCGCCGAACGCGGATTATGAGCGAGCCCCCGAGAGTCCTCCACCAGGTCGTTTCGCAGGTCCTTGCGGGAGGAGCAGCCGGCGCGGCTCTGGGGGATCTGTTCCTGGGTCTCAACCCGCACCTTTTCGGATTTCTGCCATCCGCCCGGCTCCTCGCGGTGTTCACCCTCATGTTCGCGCTCGCGGCGCTGCCGTTCGCGTGGATCGGCCGCTCGCGCTCGACCGCCGTGCCGGGGCGCGGCCTTTTTCTCGCTCTCGCGTTCTTCGCGATCACGGTCTCGTTCCTCGCCGAGCTGCAGCGCGGCGCCTGTTTCGATTACCTCGGCAACGGCGCGCGGCGCGTGCTCGTCTGGACGAGCGTGCTCGCGGCGATCACGGGCGCCTCCTGCCTCGCGGCGGCCGCCTGGCCTCCCTCCCGTTCCGCCTCCCGCACCCTTCTGGGCGCGAATCTCGTTGGGCTCCTCCTCGTTCCCGCCCTCGTTGCCCGTCCCGCCCCGCAGAGGGTTGGGCTCAAGGAGCCGCATCTGCCGGCGGGGCGTGCGGGGCGGAGCCTGCAGGTTCTGGTCCTCGAGGGGGTCTCGTGGGAGCTCCTCCTCGCCGGGGCCTCCGACGGACGCCTGCCCGTTTTCGCCCGGTGCCTCGCCGGCGGCGTCGGAGGCCCGCTCCGCACCCTCGAGCCGTACGACCGGGCCGCCCTGTTCACGAGCGCCGCGACGGGAAAGCGGCCGAGCAAGCACGGGATCCTCTCCGGCACGTTCACCCTCACGCCGGCCGGGCGGCTGGGCCTCCTTCCCGTGCTGCCCGGGTTCGCGCCTTTCGGAGCCGGACGGGAGCTCCGCCCCGACACCGATCGCAGGAGCCTCACGTTCTGGGAGATCCTCGCGCGGCGGGGACACGAGGTCACGGTTCTGGGCTGGCCATCCTCCGCGGCGCGAGGCGGCACGAATCTCTGGGCGAGCGAGGAGTTCTTCACGCGGCCCGAGCCCCTGGAAGGAGACGCCCTGCCCCGGGACGTCGCGTCCCGCGCCGCGCTCTTCCGGGTCGCGGCCCGGTCCCTGGATCGGCCCCTCGTCCGGGCCCTGACGCCCGAAGGGCTCACGCCCGGAGACCTCGCGCGGGCCCGGCCGCTCGAGGGCGCGGCGCGCGATCTCTCCGTCCTCGGGGCCTCGCTCGGCGCGGTGCCGCAGGGTCGCGGGAGCGTGTCCACGATCGTCCTTTCGGGCCTCACGGGACCGGCGCGGGTCTTCGGCGCCGCGGCCGAGCCCGAGCGGTACTGGGGGCTCTCGCCCGAGAGCGGGGAGGCGCGGGCGCGGGCGCTCGTGGCGTACTACCGGTTCCTGGACGACCTCCTGTTCGATCTCATCGAGCGGGAGGCCGAGAACCGGACGATCTGCATCTTCTCTCCCGCGGGGTGGGGCCCCCCGCCACCCTTGAACGCGATCGCCCAGTTCGCCCGCGGCCACGAACCCGAAGCCTCGCCCGAGGGCGGCCGGTACGGTTTCGTGCTGCTGTTCGGCTCCGGAATCCGCAAGGGCTACAAGCTCACCTCGGCCAGCGTTCTCGACGTCGCGCCGACGCTGCTCGTGCTCGCGGGGGAGCCCATGGCCCGCGATCTCGACGGACGCGTCCTCGCGGAGGCCTTCGACGAGCGCTTCGTGGACAACACGAACGTGCCCCTCGTTCCGACCTACGAGGCCGAGGGGCCTCAGTGAGCGCCGCCGGCGAGCGCCGCGTGACGGACCTCCTCATCCTCTGCTGCGGCTTCCTCGCCGGAACGGTGCTCCGCGTGATGCGGTGGGACCAGTGGCCTCCCGGACCGTGGGCCGACGAGGCCTACGCGGTCCGCGTGGCCCGGCTCTTCGCGCGGGACGCGGGCGCGTCGATCTTCTCGTCCTCCCCGCTGGTACCACCCGACGCCGGTTTCGTGAACGCGTGGACGAGCCACGTGTACCTCGCCTATGTCGCGCTCGTCGACCGGCTCGCCGGAGGCGGCCTCCTCTCGATGCGCGTGCTGTCGATCGGGCCGGCGGTTCTCCTCCTCTTCGCCTCCCTGCTCCTGGCGCACGCCGTATCGCGCGGGCGGAGCGCGGCCCTGGCGGGCTCGACCGTTCTCCTCGCGACTTCTTTCTGGCTCCTCACGACGGGCCGCTGGGGCTGGGACGCCGTCGCGACCACGGCTCTCCTGGTGCTCGCGGCCTGGGCCGGCATCGTGGCGCGCGAGAAGGGCGTGGGCTGGGCGCTTCTCTCGGGAGTCCTGCTGGGTGCCGCGCAGTACGGCTACGTCGCGTCCCGGCTCGCGCTCGCCGTGCCCGCCGTTCTCCTCGCGCACGCGGTCTGGCGAAGGGACCGGGCCGCGCTCCGCCGCGTGGCCCTCCTCGGGATCGGTCTGGCCGCCGTGACGGGCCCGCTCGCCGTGCACGAGCTCACCCATCCCGAACGCGCGCTGGCCCGGGCTTCGGAGGTCGGGATCCTCGCGGGGGGCAACGCCGGAGCGGACCTTCTCGCCAACGTTCGCGACATGGCGGAAATGTTCCTCCTGCGCGGGGATCCCAACGGCCGCCACGGCGATCCGGAAAAGCCCGTGCTTCCGCCGCTCGTGACGGGTCTCGCCCTCGTGGGCGCCGCCGCGGGCCTCCGGAGTCGCGACGCGGCAGCGGGCATGAGCGCGGCGTCCTTCGGCGCCGCGGCGGGCGAGTTGACGCTCTGGGCCGGAGCCCTGCTCCTGGGAGGGCTCGTGGCGCGCACACCCGGGGGGAACGCATTCCGGATCTCACCGGCCGCTCCGTTCCTCCTCATCCTCGCCGGGTTGGGTGTGGCGGCGGTCCTCGCGCTGCTGCCAAACCGGGCGAAACGCGGAGGTGCGCTCCTCCTCGGCGGAGCCCTTCTCGCGATCGCGGTGCTCGACGTCCGGGGGTTCGTGCGCTGGGCGACCTCACCGCTCACGTTCGGGATGTTCGGCGGGCCCGAGAGAGAGCTCGCGGACGCGATCCGGCAGGAGCTCCTCCGCGGACGCGCGGAGGTGATCCTTCACCCCGTCGCGGCGGCCAGGAACCCGATCGTCGTCGAGATGCTGCTGTCCCGGCCGGGGGAAACCCGGCCGGCGGTGCGCATCGCGGACCTCCTCGGACCTCTTCCGTACCGGTTTCTACCGGATTCGGACGTCCTCTACGCCGGAGGCGCGCCGCCGGCCTTCGCCGTCGAGGTCGGGCGCGCGCCACGGCGCGAGAACCTGCCCGAGTGGCGGCTCTACCGCATCCCGGCCCGGGCCGCCCGCGCGGAGGCCGGGCGGCGTCTCGAGGGAACGTGGTTTCCGCCGGCGGCGACCGGCTCGTTCCTGGCCGAGGAGAGCGGGCTCTACACGTTTCGGGCGCCGGGTCCGAGGCCCGGTACGACGGGTCCTCTCCTCCTGACGTTCGACGGAGAGCGCCGGGGGCCGTTTCCGGGAGGAGTGGGGCTCCTTCTCGAGGCGGGGCGCCACGACATCCGCGTGGAGGCCTCGGGCCCGGTTCACGTGGTCCTGCCGTCGGGATTCGAGACGCGACCGATTTCGTCCAGCCCTCCGCGCCGGGAGACGCCTCCGGCGCGCTGAAGCCCTTCTTACCGGTAGCGCGCGTTCGCCACGAAGGGCCGGTCCCCGACGCGGAGCGAAAGCTCGAGCAGCTCGCTGCCATCGGCCTTGGGGCGCCGGTCGTCCGACTCCACCGGGGTCGTGCACGTGATCGACGTGGGGTAGGTCCGGCAGCTCGGGGTGGGAAACCCGGCGCCCGGCTGCCTCAGGGTGAGCCCCGAGGGAACGAACCGCATCGAGACGAGGGTGATCGTCTCGTGGGTCGCGATCTCGCGATCGAAGTGGATCGTGAAAACGTACTGGCCGTCCTTCTGCAGCACGAGCGCGTCCTTGACGATCTCCTGCGAGATCGGGACGCCGATTCCGAAGGAAGCCACAGAGGCAACCGCCGTGGGGAGAGCCGTCGCGGTCACGGGCCGGGAGGGCGCGGGCGCGCTCTTCGTCGCCGGCACGAGCAAAGGAACCTCCCTCGGGCCGCCCTCATGGCCGTCGATGTCGAGGGGCGAGGCGGGCTCGAGAACGGTTTCCGTCTCGTGCTCCGGCGGTGCCCCGGCCAGCGTGGGCACGGGACGCAAGGTCGTCGCGGGATCGACCTCGGCCACGCCGCCGGCCTCCTGGGGAACGGGCAGCTCCCGGAGCAGGAAGAAAGCCGAGACCCAGGCGGCGGCCAGGACGAGAGCCGCGAGCGTGAACGCCGCGCCCCGCCGCGGTGCCGGCCGGCGGACGGGAACCGGCGCGGCGGGCGCCTCGGGCCGGAGGTTCGGATGGGTGACGACCGCGCTGTCGACGGCCTTGCGGGCGACCCGGCTTCCCACGAGGGACGGGCGTCCCGCCGAAAGGAAGATCACCGAGATGTTGTCCTTGGAGCCGCCTTCGAAAGCCCGGGAATAGATCTCCTCGATCGCCGCGGCAGGATTCGGGGAGACGGCGAGGGCCTCGGCGAGATGCTCGGGCCGGAGGACGTCGGTGACTCCGTCGCTCATGAGGAGGACGCCGTCGCCCTCCTCGAGGACGAGGTCCGCGCGCAGCGCGGGCTGCGCTTTCTTTTCGTGCCCGAGGCTCCGGGTGAGCGCGTGCGCGAGCGGGCTCATCGCGAACTCCTCGAGCGCGCCCTCCGTGAGGCCCAGTGCCTCCCGGTGCTCGGCCAGGGCCGTGTGGTCGACCGAGAGCTGCGAGACCGTGCCGCCCCGAACGAGGAAGATCCGGCTGTCGCCGAGGTTCGCGACGAAGAGCCGGCCGCCGGGCAGCACGACGCCGAGAGCGAGCGTGGTGCCCATTCCCCGCATGCTCGGATTCGCCTGGCTCCTCGCGAAGATCTCGTCGTTCGACTCCTGTACCCACTGGCCGATGGCGACCGCGAGCTCCTCGGGCTTGCCCGACTTCTTCGCGAAGGCCCGGAGGCGCTCGCTCACCATCTCGACGGCGAGCGTGGACGCGACCTCACCCGCGAGGTGACCTCCCATCCCGTCGCAGACGAGACCGAAGGCCGCGACCGGCGAACGGGGTCCGAACGTCTCGAACACGATCGAGTCCTCGTTCGAGGGCCGCCGGCCCGTGCGGGAGAGACCGTGCGCCGTGATGGCGATGGGCTGGTCTTTCACGACTCCTTTCACGACTCGTTCACCCGTCATCAGGCGGCCATTCCGAGGCCCGCGAGGAGAAAGCGGGAGAGATCGGGCCGCCGTGCCGCCTGAGGCTCGAGCGCGCGTCTCACGAGAGGCTCGAGGGAACGCAGGGGGCCGAGCTCGAGGGCCGACGGGTCTTCCAGGAAATTGCCGCTCCCGATGTGGGAGATCTGGGCGGCGAGGCGGAACGAGAGGGCCTGCCGCACCGAGACGCCGGGCCAGGAGTCGAGAACCTCGGGCGCTGTGAACGGCTCCCAGCTCTCGGAGGGCTCGAGGCCCGAGAGCGCGGGGCGCGACCGCGTGGAACGGGGCTCCGCGAGCCACTCGCGAACGGGCAGGGGGCCCCCCTTCGGCCGCCGCCTCACGCGGGGACGCGCGAGCTCGGCGGGCGCGAGGTGGATGCCCGCGAAGCCCGCCTCGTAGGTGCTGAGCTGCGCTGAGGCGAGCCTCCGCACCACGTCGAGGAGCTCTTGCTCCCCCAGGGGCTCGCCCGAAGGAGACGCGTCGTCGACCTCCGAGTGATAGGCGACGAACGGCCGTCCTTTGACGTTGCTCTCCCCCGAGGAGAGCACCGCCGGCAGCTCCGCGAGCCGGAGCTGCACAGTGGCCTCGTAGACGCGCGCGAGGCGGGAGGTCTCCCGAAGGCTGTCGGGCGCGTGCCCGTCGACGCGAATCCACGCGGCCGCCTGATCCCGCTCGCGGCGTGCGCGGTAGCGGTAGGGGACGCCCGTCTGCTCGGGGCCGTCGAGCAGCGCGTAGCCCGGAATCCAGGACGGCATGGAACCGTGATTCTAGGTCAGCGGGCGTCCGGTTCGCCGAGGAGAACCCGTTCGCCTTCGCGAAGGCCCGACGTGACCTCGACCGACTGCGCGTTTCCGTGGCCCAGAACGAGCCCTCGCCGCTCCGGGGCGAGAAAACGCCGCGCGACGAAGCAGTGCGGGCCGCCGGCATCGCGCCGCACGGCCTCGATGGGCAGGAGCACGGCGTCCGCCACGCGCTCTCCCCGCACGATGCCGCGCACCGACATGCCCGGCCGGAAGCGCGGGTCGGCCTCACCGACGCTGATCCGGAGCGGAAAACGCCGCGCCGCGGAACCCGGGGAACCCGGGGAACCCACTGCCCCCGCGTCCCCCGCCAGCGAACCGACGCTCCGCACCGTGCCCTCGAGGACGCGATCGGGGAACGCGTCGAGGCGCAGCTCCGCCTTCTGCCCGGCGGAAAGCCGGAAGAGCTCGGTCTCGGGCACGCTCGCCTCCACCAGGAAGCGCGAGAGGTCGGGCAGGAGGAGAACGGGCGTGCCGGAGAAGACGCCGTCCCCCGTGCGCACCTTGCGCTTGACGCCCGTCTTGTCGAAGACCTCGCCGTAGACGACGAGCCCCGCCGACTTCGCCTTCACCTCGCAGCTGGCCGCGCGCCGGGCCGCCTCCTCGAGCTGCCTTCGAGCCTCGGCGAGACGCGCCCAGGCCAGCCGGTAGCCCGCCTCCTGCTGGCCCGCCTGCGCGGCCCCCTTCCGGGCCCCCGCCCCCACCCCCCCCCCCCCCGCCGCCG
>CAZXSG010000142.1:0-7970 GCA_964643185.1 uncultured Holophagales bacterium | reverse complement strand
TGCCGGCTGCTGCGGGTGCGCGGGCCTCGGCGCGTGCACGGGCTTCTGGGGCTGAGGCTGCGGCGCCGGCCGGGCGTGCGGACGGTGCGGCTCGGCCGGAACCGGGGCCGGCACCACGATCTGGGGCGGTAACGGCTCGGCCATGGGAAGGGGATCGAAGGGCGTGATCGGCCCGGCCGACTGTAGGACTGCCGGAGCCGGGGCGGTGGTGGGGCCGGCGACCGGCATTTCCGCGACGGCAGGATTCCGCGCCTCCGTGTCGAAAATGCCGAACGCTTCCGGCATGGGAGCCGCCGAGCCCGTGAGGAAGCCCTCGGGGACCGCCGGCGGTTCGGCACTGGACGGTGCGCTCAGCGAGCTCGCGGCCTCGGCCGTCTCGGCGGCTTCGAGCGCATCCGCTTCGGCTTTTGCGGTCTTCTCGGCCTTCGTTCCGCGGCCGCGGCCGCCACGGCGGCGCCGACGGACGGTCTTCTCGGCCGCGTCGGGACCCTCGGCCTTTTCGCTCTTCTCGATCTTCGCGGTCTTCTGGGGTTTCTCAGGTGCGGGCGCGGACGGCGCAGCCGCCGCCTGCGCCTTGGTCTTGGGTTCTTTTGGAGTCGTCAAGCTCTCTTGATTGTACGCATGCGAGACTCACGGGCCCATGACACGCGAGCCCCTCCTCTTCGACCTCACGGGACGCGCCGAGCTCCGGGTTTCCGGCAAGGACCGCGCCGCTTTTCTCCACGGCCTGCTCACGAACGACATCGCGCGCCTCACTCCCGGAGCCGGGGTCCACGCGGCGCTCCTCTCGCCCAAGGGAAAGATGCGGGCGGACCTGGTCGTCCTCGCGCGGGAGGACGCCTTCCTCATCGACGCCGAGCCCGCTCTCGCGCCGGTGCTGGAACCCTTGCTTCGCGGCTTTCTGTTCTTCCAGGAGGTCGTCCTCGAGGACCTCGCCGCGACTCGCGGCGTCCTCCACGTGACGGGCGACGCCCCGCTCCTCTCGCTCGGCGCGAGCCCGCTCCCCACGACGGCGCACGCGAGCGTCGCGGCGACGCTGGCCGGACACGACGTCCTTCTCGTGAGGGAGGCCCGCACCGCCCGGTTCGGCATCGACGTTCGCGCGAGTCGCGAGGCGCTGCCCGCGCTGAGGGACGCCCTCCTCGCGGCCGGCGCGCGCGAGGCGCCGCTCGAAACGCTCGAGGAGCTCCGCATCGAGGCCGGCATCCCCCGCTGGGGCGCGGACCTCGACGAGAACGTGCTGCCGAACGAGGCCTGGTTCGAGAGGGACGCCATCTCGTACAACAAGGGCTGCTACCTCGGCCAGGAGACGGTCGCACGCATCCGCACCTACGGCCACGTGAACCGGCACCTCGTGCGCCTCCTGGTGACGACGGGCGAGCCTCCGGTGCGGGCCGGAGACGAGCTGAGCCTCGGCGGCGAAAAGGTCGGCAAGGTCACGAGCGCGGCCCTCGTGAACGGAGCGGAGGTCGCCCTCGGCTACGTGAAGAGAGAGCACGAGGAGACGGGCACCGAGCTCCTCGTGGCGGGCCGCGCGGCCACGATCACGGACTTCCCGCTCCCCTCCTGAGCCCGTGAGCTCCGCCCTCGCGAAGGTCCCCGAGAACGAGCGGCGGCGCGCGCTCCTCGCGCTCTTCACCGTGCAGGTGCTCTTCTCCACGTTCCCCGTCTGCGGAAAGCTCGCCCTCGCCGAGATCGCGCCCATGGCGCTCGCCGCGCTGCGCGCCGTGACGGGCGCGGTCTTCCTCACGCTCGCGGTGAAGGTCTTTCTGCCCGAGGAGAAGCCCTTCGAGCCGAAAGACCGTAAGACTCTCGCGGGCCTCGCGGCCATCGGCATCGTGGCGAACCAGGTGCTCTTCATCAGCGGCCTCGCGCGCACCACAGCCGCGAATGCTACGCTCCTCACGGCCGGTGTCGCCGTCTTCGCCGTGCTCGCGGCCTGGATCCTCTTCGGCGAGAGGCCGTCACCCCGCAAGCTCCTCGGCATCCCCATCTCCATCGCCGGAATCGCATTCCTCGTGGGGTCCTCGGTGGCGCTCGGCAGCCGCGGGTTCGTCGGAGACGGCCTCATCGTGGCGAACGGGATCTGCTACGCGGTCTTCCTCGTGACGTCGCGCGGGATCCTCGCGCGGCGGAACGCGCTGGCCGTCACGGCGAGCCTCTTCCGCTGGGCGTGTCTCCCGATCGTCCTGCTGGGTCTCCCCGACCTGTTGAAGGTGCGGCCCGCGGAGCTGAGCGGAAAAGCCTGGTTCGGAATCCTCGGCGTCCTGGTGTTCTCGACGCTCCTCTCGTACGGGCTCAACGCCTGGGCCCTCGCGCGCGTGGGCTCCTCCACGACGGCGATCTTCATGTACGTGCAGCCCGTCCTCGCGACGACCTGGGCGTACCTCTTCCTCGGCGAGAGGCCTGGCCCCAAGCTCTTCGTCGCGGGGGCGCTCATCCTCGCGGGCGTGGCGCTGGCGACGTGGCCCGCCAGACCTCAGACGATCGAAGGCAAGGCTGCCGGTCTGCCGAACAAGTAGCCCTGGCCGTACGCGACGCCCAGACGCTTGACCTCCTCGGCCTCGCTCTCGGTCTCGATGCCCTCGGCTACCGTGGGAGCGTCGATGCGCATCCCGAGCCGCACGAGCATCTCCACCACGTCGCGCTTGATGGGGTCCTTCGCGAGACCCGTGACGAGGTAGTTCGAGATCTTGAGGTAGTTGGGGCGCAGCTCGGCGATGGCCTGGAGCGAGGCGTAGCCGGAGCCGGCGTCGTCGATCGCGATCTTGAAGCCGAGGCCCTGCAGCATCGCGATGCCCTCGCGGAAGAGATCGAAGTCCTTGATCGCGGCCCGCTCGGTCATCTCGAGAACGACGTTGCCGCCGCGGGCGAGGAGCGTTTCGAACACCGCGCTCCCCCGCGACTTGATCTCGTGCACGAGCTCGGTCTCGACGTTCACGAAGAGGTTCCCCTCCCGGCCCGCGAAACGCCGCGCCGCGCTGCCCATGCAGATCTTCTCGAGGTTCCACACCTGGTCGGTCTTGGAGGCGTAGTCGAACAGCACCTCGGGGCTCTCGAACGGCGAGTCCTTGGGCCCGCGCGTGAGCGCCTCGTGCGCGAAGATCTTCCCCGTCGCGAGATCGATGATGGGCTGGAAGAGCGTCTCGACGCGCTCGTTCTTCAAGATGTCGCGGAACTGCTCGCGCAGGATCGCCGCGCGCTCGCCCTCCTTCGAGGAGGCCATGAGGATCGCGTCGCGGAGGCCGCGGTACACGAGCCTCTCGAGCCTCACCTGCGGCGAGTGGCGGATGCGGGCGTAGCCGACGTAGAGACCGATCTTCCGGTGGATGCGGTGCCGGAACGTCTCGTTGAGCTGGTCCCGAAGCGTCTCTTCGAGCTGCCGCGCCTTCTTCTGCAGGCGCTCGAGGATCGCCTCTCCCGAGAGCGCGCTCGGAACCGCGAGGAACACGTAGAACTCCGAGCCCGACGGCCGGTTGATCGCGAGGAGATCCTCCGTGGCGAAGAGCGTGCCGAGGAGGCGCTTGAGCCCGCGCCCGGCCTCGCCGATCACCTCGTCGAAGACCTCCCAGCCGTAGAAGTCCTCGATGTGCGAGTACTTCTCGATGTCCACGAAGAGGACGCCCACCTCGCGGTCCACGAGGAGCTTCTCGCGGAGCGCGTCCACGATCACGGGGATCGTGGGCAGACCGGTCACGCCGTCGAAGAGGAGGTTCTTCGCGCGCGGGTCGGACATCTCGCGGGGCATGAAGTCGTGGTACTTCCCGCCCGGCGCGCCCGCCAGCACGCGCTCCACCGTGTCGACGAGCTTCTTCTTCGAGAAGGGCTTCCCGACGTAGTCGTCGGCGCCCACCTGCATGCCGGTGACGAGATCGCGGATCTCGGCCTTCACCGTGAGCATGACGACCGGGATGTGCGAGGTCTCCTCGAGGTTCTTGAGTGTCGCGCAGACCTCCCAGCCCGAGAGCTCCGGCATCATCACGTCGAGAAGGATCAGCGACGGCTGCCTCGAGATCGCCATGGCGATGCCTTCGCGCCCGTTCCTCGCGAGAAGCACGTCGTAGCCCGCGCTCCGGAGGAGCGTGTCGACGATGAGGAGGATGTCGTCGTCGTCGTCCACGACGAGGAGCGTCCTGCCCTTCACGAGGCCGGACGCGGCAGTGGAGCTCATCCGGCCCAGACCACGAGGCCCGTCTCGTTGGGGAATGCCAGATCGCGGTGCGTGGGACGGATGCGCACCGAGTAGCCGCGGTCCTCTGCGGGCCTCACGACGTGCGCGCGATACACGGCGTGCCCGTCGTTCCGCTCGATGAACGTGAACGGCGTCGAGTAGCCGGTGGGCACCACGCCCTCGGGATCGAGGCGGCCCTCGAACCAGTCCACGGCCAGCTCTTCGGGCTCGATCGTCCCGAGGCGCACGTGCGCCTCCACGTCGAACGACTCGCCCGGAGCAAGCCGGCCGGGCGACGGTACCGAGATGTTCACGGCCACGAAACCCAGCTCGCTCCAGCGCTCCACGATGGACTGCTTCCAGGCCGCGAGATCCTTGGCGCGAAGGGCGCCGTCCGCCGCGAGCGCGCGGCGCCGTTCGGCCGCGGGCAGATAGAACGTCTTCACGTAGTCGGTCACCATGCGGCCCGCGGAGAAGAGGTTCGTCGCGTGCTTCGCCGCCGAGATCATGCGGGTCACCCAGGCCTCGGGCGTCGCCTCCTTCGTGGTCCGCTCGTAGAAGAGCGGCACCACGTCGTTCTCGAGCCGCTCGTAGAGCTGCCCCGCGATCTCCTCGTCGCCGTGCCCCTCGGCGTCGTCGCCGATGCTGAAGCCCATTTCGTCCTGCGGGGCCTCGTCCCACCAGCCGTCGAGCACCGAGAGGTTGAGGATGCCGTTCATCGCGGCCTTCATCCCCGAAGTGCCCGAGGCCTCGTGCGGGCGCCGCGGGTTGTTGAGCCACACGTCGGAGCCCGAGACGAGCTGGCGCGCGAGCGCCATGTCGTAGTCCTCGATGAGCACCACGCGGCCCAGAAGCTCGGGCCGCTGGGCGAAGTGGCCCACGCGCTTGAGGAACTCCTTGCCGGGGACGTCCTTGGGGTGGGCCTTGCCGGCGAAGAGGAGCTGCACCGGCCGCTCCGTGTTGCCCAGGATCTTCGCGAGCCGCTCGAGGTCGTGGAAGATCAGCGTCGCGCGCTTGTACGTCGCGAAGCGCCGCGCGAACGAGATGGTGAGCGCCTTCGGGTCGAGGAGACCGTAGGAAGCCGCGATCTCCGAGTCGGGAGCGCCGCGGCGCCTCCGCGCGAGCGCGGTGCGTTCGCGCACGGCGGCCACGAGACCCGCCCGGAGCGCCTCGTGGCGCTTCCAGAGGCCCTCGCGGTCGGGCGTCTCGGCCGTGGGCAGCGCGAGCGACGCGATGGCGGGCTCGGTCCACGTGGCCGCGTGGACGCCGTTCGTGATGCCGGCAATGGGCATCTCCGAGATGGGCTCGTCGGGAAATACGCCCTTCCACATCCGACGGGAGACCATGGCGTGGAGCTTCGAGACGCCGTTCACGCTGGCCGAGAGGCGAAGGCCCAGGACGGCCATGGAGAAATGCTCGTGAGGATCCTCGGGCACCTGGCGTCCGAGTCCGAGGAAGCGCTCGAACGTGATGCCGAGCCCTTCCATCTCGTTCTCGAAATACCGCTTCATGAGCTCGGGGCCGAAGATGTCGATGCCGGCCGGGACGGGCGTATGCGTCGTGAACACGTTGCCGGCGCGGGCCATCTCGAGCGCCTCGTCGAACGTGACGCCCCTCTCGGCCCGGATCTGCCGGATGCGCCCGGGCCCCAGGAACGCCGCGTGCCCCTCGTTCGCGGGGCGCACGGTCGCGCGGAGGCCCGCGAGGTCCAGAGCCTTGAGGCCGCCCACTCCGAGCACGATCTCCTGCTGGATGCGGAGCTCCGAGTCGCCGCTGTAGAGGCGCGCCGTGATGTCGCGGTCGCTGGGACGGTTGACCGGCAGGTTGGAATCCAGAAGGAGGAGCGGGATGCGGCCGATCTTCACGCGGCGCACGAGCAGGTGGAGATCGCGGTTGCCGAGCCGCACGCTCACGAGCGGGGGCACACCCTGTGGCGTCGTGAGGATGTCCATCGGCAGGTCGTCGGGGTTGAGGAGCGGGTAGCTCTCGACCTGCTTCGAGTCGGCCCCGAGGGCCTGCCGGAAGAAGCCCTGCCGGTAGAAGAGCCCCACGCCGACGAGCGGGACGCCGAGATCGTGAGCGGCCTTCAGGTGGTCGCCGGCCAGGACGCCGAGACCTCCCGAGTAGATCGGGAGCACCTCGGTGAGGCCGAACTCGGCGCAGAAGTAGGCGACGCGGTCGCCGTTCTGGCGCAGGGTCTCGGCCTCGGCGAGGGCGGCCGGGGCCTGCTCCTCGGCGGCGAGGCTCTCGGCCAGCTGGGCAACGAGCGCAACGTACGGCTCGTCGGTCGAGGCGAGCTGGAGCCGCGCGGGCTCGACGAGGTGCAGGAACCGCACGGGGTTCCCGCCCGCCTTGGCCCACGCGGCGGCGTCGAGCACCTCGAAGATCTTTCTGAGGTCCTCGCGGAACGTGAATCTCAGGTCTCGGGCGAGGGTCGAGAGGGCCGAGAGCGTGGAGGGAATCGCGGGGGTCGTGACGTAGGTGCCGATCGGACGCATAAACGCGGCGGAGGATACCTTCCGCCGCGTCCGATCTCGAAGAAATGAGCGACCCGAACCCCGGGTTCGACCTCAACCCACGTTCGCTTCGAGCGCTTCCTTCCTCGCTTTCCCTTGCCGGGTCAACCCACGTTCGCTTCGAGCGCTTCCTTCTTCGCTTTCCCTTGCCGGGTATCAACCCACGTTCGCTTCGAGCGCTTCCTTCTTCGCTTTCGCGACGGCCTCGGCGCGGCTCGAGTCGTTGGGCCGGTCGTCGGAGATGCGGCCGTCGCGGATGCGGATGATGCGGCGCGCGTTCGCGGCGATGTCTTCCTCATGCGTGACGAGGAGGATGGTGTTCCCCGCCTCGTTCAGCTCGCGGAAGAGAGCCATGATCTCCTCGCCCGTCTGCGAGTCGAGGTTGCCCGTGGGCTCGTCGGCCAGGAGGATGGACGGCTTGGTCACCAGGGCGCGGGCGATGGCCACGCGCTGGCGCTGGCCGCCCGAGAGCTCGTTCGGGGCATGCGTCGCGCGGTCGGACAGGTTGACGCGGCGGAGGGCCTCGTCGGCCCGCTCACGCCGCTCCTTGCGGTTGATCCCCGAGTACACGAGAGGCAGCTCGACCTGCTCGCGCGCGCTCGTGCGGGGCAGGAGGTTGAACGTCTGGAAGATGAACCCGATCTCCTTGTTGCGAATCCGCGCGAGCTCGTCGTCCGAGAGCTGCCCCACGAGGTTGCCGTTGAGGACGTAGCTCCCCGCCGAGGGCGTGTCGAGACAGCCGATCACGTTCATGAGCGTCGACTTCCCCGAGCCCGAGGGGCCCATGATCGCGACGTATTCGCCGCGCTCGACCGTGAACGTCACTCCGCGGAGGGCGCGGACCTTCTCCTCGCCCACCACGTACGTCTTCTCGATTTCCTTCATGTCGATGAGCATCGAAACCCTTTCAGCCGAAGAACAGCGCGGCGAACGCGGCCTTGCCGGCCACCCAGAGCACCCAGAGCGCGAGGGGCACCGAGGTCGCGCTGGCGGGCGAGATCTCGGGGAGCTTCCGCATGCCCACGACGAGGAGCGCCAGCGTCGCGAGAGCGAACACGTCGATGGAGCCCGCCATCGAGAGGAGAGCCGCGGGGGTCGAGTCGGGCAGCATCGCGCCCAGGTTCGACTTCACGAACCGCAGCGCCTGCCGCTGAGTGAGGGAAGCGTCGGGCACCGAGAAGAAGAGCGGCATCGTGAGGACGCTGCCCACGAGGAACGCCAGATTCGAGTGGCCCCAGATGGCCAGGAGCTGTGGGTACCGGCTCTCGCTCCCCATGATGCGC
>CAZXSG010000141.1:0-7976 GCA_964643185.1 uncultured Holophagales bacterium | reverse complement strand
GTTCGCGTGGATGAGGAGAACCTGCTTCACCTCGCGCCCGAAGAGCCTGACCGACTGGCGTTCCCAGTACGCCGTCTTCGCTTCCATGTAGTCGAGGTACGCGGCGCCGATGCGCTCCCGGGACGCCGGATCCTTCTCGAACGCGCGCGCGTAGATCCACTCCGCGTTGTCGATGGTGACGGGCGCAACCCTCATGTGCCGCTGCGCGAGGAAACGCTCGAAGGCCGCCTTGGTCTCGAGGTCGAGACCGGTCTGGAGGAACGGATGCCGGTAGAGCTCGAGCCGCCGGCGCCGCTCGCGGAGGATCTCGGTGAGAACGGCCTCGCCGCGCGCGACGTCGGTCTGGTAGTCGGCGAGCGGGAGCGCGTGCAGGCTCTTATGGGAGTACGAGTGGTTTCCCAGATCGAGCCCCGCGTCGAGCCAGCGGGAAAGAAGCGCCACGCGACGTGGATCCCGCACACCGTTCACCACGCACTTTCCCTCGTTCACGAAGCCGTACGCGGGAACACCGCGATCGCGCAGCGTGCGGAGGAGACCGCTCGTGATGGCTTCCCAGGAGGCCGCGTCGTCCTTCATGGACGCGATGGGCAGGTCGTCGATCGTGACGGCCATCTGACGGCACTGGGGTGGCGGCGCGGCCGAGGCCGCGTTCACCGCCAGGATCAGTCCACAGAGAAAGAGCGCTCGCACGCGCCGAGGGTAGCGCTACGCGGCGAGAACGAGACAGGAATCCCCGAACTCGTGAGCGAGGAACCCGGCGTCCTCGGCGAGCGCGGCGCCTTTCTCGAGAAGCGGATCCGGCGCGAACGCGCGCAGCAGCTCGTAGTGGCTGACGCCCCGCTCGTGGACGCCCGTCAGCACGGCGTCGACGATGGCGAGCTTCGAGCTCGCACCGAGCTTGAGGTCCGTCACGCCCGCTCCCGATCGCAGTCCGCTCCCTTCGAGCGCGCGCACTACGGTCGTCCCGACGGCCACGATGCGACCGCCCGCCGCCTGTGTCTCGCGAATCGCCCGGATCGTGGCCTCGGGGATCTCGAACCGCTCGGGGAACGGCAGCGCGGCGTCGATCGCCGGGTCGCCGGTCGCGGAGAGACCGGCCGCGTGCGTGAGTGTCGCGATGCGGACGCCTCGCGCTCTCAGGCCGGCGAGGAGCGTCGACGTGAGGGGCAGCGCGGCGGAGGGCGGCTCGAACGACCAGGGCCGTCCGGCCGCGAGCGTCTGCAGGTCGGCGAGCGCGACGACGGCTTCGTGGTACGAGTACTGGATTGGCCGGCCCGCGGCGTAGAGCGCGCGCCAGAGCCGCTCCACAGGCAGCCCGAAGTCGACGGCCACGAGCCGGGGCGAGATCTGAGAAACGGAGAGGACACGCGCCTCGAGCTCGCCGCCCAGCCGGATCACCGAACCCGCGGAGACGATCGGCGGCGCGGGACGGTCCTCCGTTCTGTGGCGGAACGAGCCGGAGCCAAAGAGCACGGTGTTGAACGTGCCGTCCTCGCGCGCACCAGCGAGCCGTAGCTCGACCGGTGCTCCCTCGAAAACACCCGGGAGCGAGGCGGGGAGCGTCGCCGCGTCGTTGAGCACGACGAGGTCGCCGGCCCGCAGGTGCCGCGGCAGATCGCCGATCGCATGGACCCCTGCCGCGCCGGAAGCGACCTCAAGAACGAGGAGCCGTTGGCCCCGGCGAGCGCGCGACGCGGCCTTCACCAGGGAGCTCCCTTCAGCTCGACGACGTTGCCTTCGGGATCGCTGACGTAGAGCGATGGTCCATCACCTTCCGCTCCGTGCCGCGAGACGACCTTCCCCGCGTCGATGCCGTGCGCCGCGAGGTACGCCACGATCGGCTCCGCATCGAACGGCTCGACCCGCACGCAGAAGTGATCCATGTTCCGGCCGCTCGGCCCTTCGCTCGTCGAAAGGTCGATGAGCGAACGGCCCGCGCGAAGCTGCACGAGACCGATCGCATCCTGCCGCTTCACGATGGGGCAACCCAGGAGGTCGCGGTAGAACCACAGCATGCGGTCGAGGTCTCTGACCCTCAGGACCACGTGGTCGATCTCGCGGATGCGGATCACGACGCCACCTCGACGATCTCGAGGGAATGGAGAGCCCGGACGACAGGCGCCGCCAGCTCCTCGGGCGTCGCGGCCTCGAGCCAGGCCACGAGCCGCTCGGCGCACTCCCCGGGCTGCGCGAGCGTCGCGGGACCGGCCTCGGGCACGGCATCGCGGTGCATGCGGGTCGCCATCTCGCCGGGATCCACGGCCACCATCGACACGCCCGTCCCCGCGATCTCCGCGGACCAGATCCGCGTGAGCTGCGTGAGCGCCGCCTTCGCCGCTCCGTAGGCGCCCCAGCCCGGATACGCCTCCCACGCGGCATCGGACGACACGTTCACGACGAGTCCGCGTCCCCTCACGAGCATGCCCCCGAGGACGGCCTTGGTCAGAAGGAAAGGCACCGTCGCGTTCACGAGCAGCGCCGACACGAAGTCCTGCTCCATCGTGTCGACGAGCGGAACGAGCGGCGTGGGCCCTAGCACGGCCGCGTTGTTCACGAGGACGTCGATGGGCCCGGCCATGGCGGACGCCGCGCCCGCGCCCGCCGAGGCGGCGCCGGGCCACATGAGGTCCCAGGGCAGCGGGAAGGCGGTTCCGCCCTCCGCGCGAATCTCGGCGCACACGATGGCGAGCGCGTCGGCGTCGCGCGCCACAGTGACGACGCGGGCGCCGCGCCGGGCGAAGCTGCGGGCGAGGCCGCGTCCGAGGCCGCGGGACGCTCCGGTGATGAGGACGTTCTGTCGTTCGAGGTTCATGGTCGACTCCTGCCAGCCCGCAGCATGGAACCCGCGTGACAGCCTGTCGTCCTTCGTGCCAACCTCTTGGCAGGAGGTCAACGCATCGTCATGGCATTCATGACCGAGCCAAACCCCGCTCCAGCCCCTGGCGTCGCCGTCGCCCTCGCTCGCAACGTGCGTCAGCTCCGCGAGGCCCGCGGCATGACGCAGGCCCAGGTCTCGAAGCTGGCCGGGCTCCCTCGAGCCACCTGGGCCCACCTCGAGTCCGGGGGCGCGAACCCCACCCTGAACGTCCTCCTCGGCGCTGCGACCGCCCTGCAGGTCACCGTCGAGGAACTCCTCGCCGAGCCGCGCGCCGCGGCCCAGCACTACGCAAAGGGGGCGCTCCCCGAGAAGCTCCGGCCCGGAGGTGGACTTGTTCGCAAGCTACTGCCCGATCCGATTCCCGGCATGGACTTCGACCGCATGGAGCTCCCGCCGCAGACGACGATCACCGGAATCCCGCACACGGCCGGTACCCGCGAGTACCTCGCGTGCGAAAGCGGCGCGCTCCGGCTAACGGTCTCGGGTGAGTCCTTCACCCTCACTCCGGGCGACGTTGTGGCGTTCCGGGGCGACCAGAAGCACGCCTACCAGAACGTCGGCAGTCGCACGGCCGTGGGGTACTCCGTCGTGGTGCTCGCCCGGGTACGCTGAACCCCCTTGACACGTGACAACCGGCGGTTCCAGGCTCTTGCGGCGGGGCCACGGTCGTTCGGCGGCGACGAAGGAGCGGTGCCCGCGAATGCCCCCGCACGCATCCATCGCCGCCGGCAGGAGGAAAGATGATCCTGGGATCGGCGGCTCACCTCACGATCCTGCTACTCATACCTTCGATGGCGCCAGGCTTCGTCGAAAGCGCAAGCGTGCGTGATGATCTGGGAAAGGAAGTCCCAGCCCCGATCACTGCTTGCGCTGGCGGTACCGCCGGTCCCCTCTGCTGGACTCTCAATTCGGATTCGATGCCTGTCGGTCTCAAACCGTCGGACGACCTTTCTCTCGAAGGTCCAGCCCATGGGCTACTGACAATCAAGTATTCCGACCTCGTGGCCTTGCAGGCAAGCACCAACGCTATCGTCCTGACGCGAAAGGCCCGCCTCAGGGTTCAAACGACCCTCAAGGAACCCGTCACCGCCTCGTTCTTCGATCCCCAGGATCGAGAATTGCGCAAGCCCCGGCATCGATGGGTCGTTACAGACGCTGAGCAACGATTCCCGGCTGGCTCATGGATCGTTGCGCTGAGCGCAACACGAACGGCACCCGAAATTCAGTTCGTGGATGCAGCACCGGCGGCACTTGTGACCCTTGCAAAGTCCGACCGCGAGGGCTGGTCGGCCGTACTGTTCGCCAAAGATACCGAGGGTACGCCCGTATCGGCCTCCGCAGTCATCTCGGACGCGGAGCACTCGCCCGACGAAGTATCGCGGGCCGGGAAGTCCAGGAACGTCCCGCTTTCCGGAGGCAGAGGCTTCGCGAATGGCATCTCCACCCGGACGGCGCGCATCGACGTGCAGGCTCCCGGTTTCATCTCAGCCCGGCTCGGTGCCGTGACGGCGGCCCAAGCCGACTTTGCCGTGCGGGTAGTGACCCTTCAAAAGGGTGGAAGACTCGATCTGACGGTCACAGAAGACGGCGCGCCCGCCCGAAATGCTCGCTGGCGGCTGCTGGTGCCGGCGGCGAGACCCGAACGGGATCTACGCCTCAAAGTTCAGGCGGAAGGTATCACCGATAAAGACGGCCGAGCGGAACGAAGGGGCCTGACCGCTGGTAGCTACATTCTCCGGGTTTCACCGAGTGGGTCGAAGAACAGCACGGACGAGCGCGTCACGATCGAAAACGATCTACCGCTCGAACGGACCATCGAGCTCGTCTCAATTCCCATCGATGGCGAAGTGCTGCGCGGAGGTAAGGCGTTGCGAGGCGCGGAGGTTCGCATCAGCCTCATGTATTCGGGAGAGTCCCCGGACGACGAGGCCGATACGGTCGCGAAAACTGACGAGAATGGGTTCTACTCGACTAAGGTCTATGCCGAGGGCCAGTATCGATTCATCGTCAGCGCGGATGGAACCCCGGCGGCCCGCCGACAGTACTGGATGCCGCGCTCAGGGAAGCGCGTGGATTTCGAGCTTCTGGATGGCACACTTCGGGGGACGGTCCTGGATGACGACGGGGCCGCTATTCGGGACGCAGCTGTGGCCTTGAAGGACTCGGCTCAGCTATTTCGGTTGGCGAGGACGGACGCACAAGGACGTTTCGAATTCCTCTTCGAGGCCTCCGGGAAGGCCAGTGTCTTCGCTGACAAAGACGGATATGAGCGATCCAAGCCAATGGACATCGAGATTCCCGCGACCTCCTCACTCGATCCGGTATCGATCGTTCTCAAGAAGTACCCCTCCATTCGCGGCCGAGTCGAGCGTTCGGCAGGTCAACCCGCTTCTGGGGTCTCCGTCGCGACGATGGATCAGAACGGCAATCCCCTGCAAGGCACCACAACGGACGCCGACGGACTCTTCCAGCTACGCGCGACGCCAGGAACTACTCGTCTCTATTTTTCCGGGCCTTCCTGCCCCCTGGGTTGGAGGGAGGCGCTCGGCAGCGGAGCGCCCTATAACAGCGACGAGGGTGAGCGCTTCGTCATCCGATGCTCTCATTCCGGTGCCGCGCTCTCCCTCACCCTCCAGACGGAGGATCAGGGCCCCGTGGCCGGGGAAGCGCTTCGGCTGCGCCAGAACGGGCGCGTCGTGCCCGATGAGATTCTGGTGCGCCATCAGCAGCGTCTTGGGCTCGGCACGGCGTCCGATGCCTCTGGGCGCCTCGAGTTCGTTTCCCTCGAAGAGGGTGCCTGGGACCTGTTTCTCGCGCGCTCATCGTCGCCCGTCTCCATCATGTCCGGTCAGCCCAACGGGTTCCTGCTTTCGGAAGGGCTCCGGCCGGGAGATGTCTCGGAACTCGTCGTGACTGTTCGGTCAGCCACGACGCGGATCTCCCCTTGAGGCCTCGAGGTCGGGACTCGTCCGCGTGCATGGACCCTTGACAGGGGCCTCGGCTGGGATCATTATTTCGGAGTCCTAACTATGAGCACCCGTCGCCGCAGAACCCACGAACCCCGGGATACGGACCTGAAGACCCGCATCCGCTCCGGGCTCTCGCGCCTCGCGATCGCGCTCAAGGCCGAGGCGTGGCAGACGGCGGGCCCGGAAGGTCTCTCCCCCACCCAGGCGCAGATCCTCTCGCACCTCGCGCGCGCGAACGCGCCGGCGCGGCTCTCGCAGGTGGCCGAGGAATTGGCCGTCACTCCGGCGACGGCCAGCGCGGCCGTTTCGACACTCGTCGCCAAGGGCTTCGTCGAGAAGACAGCCTCCCCCGAGGACGCGCGCGCCGTCGCGCTCGTTCCGACCCGCGAGGGGCGAAAGCTCGCGGGCCGCGTCACGGAGGCCCCCGACGTTCTCGCTTCGGCCGTTGACGCCCTTCGGCCCGCGGAGCAGGAGGTTTTCCTCGTGAGCCTCGTGACCATGGTCCACACCCTGCAGACCGAGGGCCGCATCGCCCCGGCGCGGGTCTGTGTCACCTGCCGCTTCTTCCGGCCCCACGCGCACCCCGGCGAGCCGCGCCCCCACCACTGTGCCTTCGTGGACGCGCCGCTCGGCGGCCGCGATCTGAGGCTCGACTGCGGCGATCACGACGCCCTGCCCGCGGCAGAAGCCCGGGCCGTCTTCGATCGCTTCCGCGGAAACGGAAAGGAGGAAGCCACCTCGATACCGGACTGATTCCGACCACGTTGCTTCGAAGACTGTACTGAAACCGCGCGATCCCGCCGATCTCCCGAAAGGAGCTCCCTGCATGAACCGTTTCGCACTCGCGGCACTGGCCGCCTCGCTGCCCGTGTCTCTCGCCCTCGAGGCCGCTCCCCCGACGAAAGGAAAGACGATGGAGAAGATCCCTGGATACACGTACGGAACGGCCGCCGTTCCTCGCTCACCCATCACCCCCGCCGAGCTCGAGCTCATGAAGAAGGCCGTGCTGTTCACGGCCGACGACGAGAAGGCCCTTCGGATGTCGAAAGAGGTCCTGTCAGACCAGACCGACGCGATCCTGGACGTCTGGTACGGCTTCGTCGCGTCGCACCCGCACCTCGTGCACTTCTTCGGCCGGAAGTCCGATGGCCAGCCCGACGCGGCGTACCTCGCCGCCGTGCGCAAGCGCTTCGCTCAGTGGATCCTCGACACGGCCGAGGCCCGCTACGACCAGACCTGGCTCGACTACCAGGAGGAGATCGGCCGCCGCCACACCCGCGCCGCCAAGAACAGGACGGACGGCGTGGCGTCTGTCGACGTCGTCTCGTACCGCTACATGCCGCTCTTCGTCTACCCGATCACCACGACGCTGAAGCCGTTCCTCGCGAAGAAGGGCCACGCGCCCGAGGACGTCGAGCGGATGCACCAGGCCTGGGTGAAGTCCGTGCTCCTCCAGGTGGCTCTCTGGAGCCGGCCCTACGTTCCCGAAAGGGACTTCTGAAAGGACGCCGTCAGAACGCGCCCCGATTGACGGTGACGCCGGCATTCGGGGCCTTCAGATACCCGACGAACTGGAATGTGGGAAGCCACGGGACGTTGCTGATGTCGGTCCCCAGGAAGTAGGCGCTCTGCATGTTGTGGGCATCCTGCGCCGCCGAGGGTTTGTGCACCCACTGCCGCGCCTGCCCCGTGCCGTCGGCGAGCTGGCGCGCGAAGTGGAACGAGCGGCGCGTGTCGTAAAACACGGCGACGAGGTACTCGCCGGGACCGCAGACGGGCAGGGTTTTCATCTTGTGCGCGATGCCGAGCGCTCCGCCCGAGACGTCCTCGAAGCCGTCGGCCACGCAGGCCTGGAAGAGATTCGTGATCGTGATACCGGCCGAGGTCACGGGCGCGCCGGCCCGTGCCCCCGGAACGCACGCCACAGCTCCCGCGCCCCCGGGGTTGTTGCACTTGGCCGCGAACGAATAGCAGTTGAGGCCGTTCGCCCAGGCGACCGAGATGGCGCTGGCGACGTTCCTGGCGGTGATCGGGGTTCCCATCGGGCACCTCTTCGAAACGGATCGGGGTGCGGAGGGCGAACCGCCCGGAGCCACACCAGCAGTGCCGGAATCCTACGCGATCCCTCG
>CAZXSG010000140.1:0-7980 GCA_964643185.1 uncultured Holophagales bacterium | reverse complement strand
CCCTCGTGCTCCACGACGAGGTCGCGGAACACCACGCCCCAGCGCGCGAGGAGGAGCCGGGCCCAGCCCTCGGCCCGGTGGTCCTCGCGCACCTCGGGCCCCAGGACTCCCGGCGCGTGGAGCAGGGACCAGCGTCCCTCGGGTGTCTCCGGCGGACCGTACGGCGAGAAGCCCGAGCGCTGCGCGACGCGCGACTCCGCGGCCTTCAGCTCCGCCCGCGTGGGCCGCGCGAAAGCCGTTATCGGTTTCGCTGCCGGCTCGGGCGCCGCGCCACGCCGGCCTTTGCGGAGCATCTGCCGGAGACCGTGAAAGCCGTCGGCCGTGACGAGGGAGAGCAGCGCCAGCTCCTGGAGCGCCTTCGCGAGGCTCGTGGACTCGAGCCCCGTGTCGGCCGCGAGGTCGGGCGCGAAGAGCGCGCCGCGCACCGCGAGCGCGTCGTAGACCCGGCGCGCGTCTTTCGAGAGGTCATCGAGCGCGGGCGGAGAGAGTGGCAGCGCGAAGCGCCCCTCGCCCCGGTAGAACACGCTGAGGCGCGCGGCCCGGGGATCCTTCACACCCTCGAGCCGCCAGCACAGGAGCCCCCGCGCGGAGAGGACGTCGAACGCGTCGGGCTCGGGCTCCGCGAGCCGCGCCGCGAGGAGGCCGCGCTCCCACGCGAGGACGGGGAGCGGCAGCGCCCGCAACAGCGCGAGCGCTCTCTCCGCCGCGCCCGCGCCAGCGAAGCGCGAGCCGGGCTGGACGCCCTGCCTCTTCAGCAGGAACGCCCGGAAGGTCGTGAGCGGCACCGGCTGGATCTCGCGCCGCAAAATCGTCAGCGTCTTGCGGCGGATCCGCTCGGCGAGCCGCATCCCCGCGAAGTTGCGGACGCCGGGCTCGCCGAACGCCCCCGCAACCACGAGCGCCTCGAGCCGCAGATCCTCCAGCACGGTCGCGACCCGATCGGCCGGTACGTCGTAGCGGTTCGCGAGATCGGCGACCGACGCCGGACCGCGCGCCGAGAGGTACCGCAGCAGGATGTCCCGGAGCGCGGTGTCGCCGCGTTCCTCGTAGTTCGTCTTCTCCTCCGAGACGACGAAGCGCGCTTCGCTCCCGAACCTCACGCTCACGAGCGAGCCGTGCCCGGCCAGCGCCCGCAGCCACGCGCGTCCATCGCCCGCGGCGCGTTCCACGAGCTCGTCTTCAGACAGGTCTCCCAGCTCTTGCGCCACGAGGAGCAGCTCCTCGGCCGTGCGCGCCATGCGGTGCGCCACGAGCCGCGAGGCCTCGGCCCGCGCTTCCTCCACGGCCTCGGGCCGGATGCCGTCTTCCAGCGCTTCGCCCAGAACCTCGCCGAGGAGCGCGCGGTTCGCGGAGAGCGCGTGGATTCCCTTCTCGGCCTTCGGCGCGTCCCACTCGTACATGTACGACTGGATGAACTGGAAGAGCAGGCTCTTGGCCGCGGGCGAGGGAAACGTGCGGTGCAGCAGCACGCGCTCCACGGCCCCCGAGGTCAGGTCCGCGAGCAGCACCAGTAGCCGGTCGTAGGCCCAGAGGTCCTTCAGACAGTCGCGGTACGTCTCGGCCACGATGGGGAAGTCCGGCAGATTCCGCGTCACCTGCAGAAGGTCCCGCGCCTTGAGCCGCTGCAGCCAGAACGGCGTGCGGCGCCCGGCCCGCGCCCGCGGCAAGAGCAGCGCGCGCTGCGCGTTCTCGCGGAAGCGCGCGCCAAAAAGCGGCGAGTTGGGAAGCTGCGCGAGGAGCCGCTCGCGCGCCTCGGCGGCCGTGATGCGCGCGAGGCGCTCCAGCGGGATCTCGCGCTCGGCCCGGGGGATGCGCAAGAGGATGCCGTCGTCGCTCGCGACCGCTTCCACGTCGACACCCGTCTCCTCGCGCAGTACGCCCGCGAGCGCGAGGGACCACGGCAGGTTCACGCCGCGTCCGAGGCACGAGCGCACCACGACGCAGGGGTCGCCGAGATCGTTCGGGAACGTCTCGAAGATGATTCTCGTGTCCGACGCGACGCCGCCCGACTCGAGCACCTCGCGCCGGATCTCGGCGGTGAGCACGGCCGCCGCGCCTTCCGTGCAGCCGTGCCCTTCCGCGAGGAAGCGGGGAAGGCCCGGATCCTCCAGCCGTTCCGCGATGGCCCGCTTCAGAGCCCCGAGCCGCTCGCCCAGCTCGGGCGTGCGTCCGAGACCCTCGCCCCTCCAGAACGGCATGCGCGCGGCTGGCGCGCCCGCGGCGTCTTCCACCACCACGCGATCGGCCTGGATCTCCGAGGCCCGCCACGTGCGCGCGCCCAAGAAGAACACGTCGCCGGCGCGGAGCTCGTAGACGAACTCCTCGTCCAGCTCGCCCACGATGGTCTTGCGGTCGCGCAGCACGGCCTTGAACGCGCCGCGATCGGGAATCGTGCCGCCGTCGAGCACCACGGCCAGGCGCGCCGAAGGAAGCGGTGTCACGAGATCCCGCGCGCGATCCCACAC
Organism: uncultured Holophagales bacterium; assembly: GCA_964643185.1. Classification (GTDB taxonomy): domain Bacteria; phylum Acidobacteriota; class Thermoanaerobaculia; order UBA5066; family UBA5066; genus JAEUQS01. The sequence continues at coordinate 5,515 of CAZXSG010000140.1, read as the reverse complement.
GAGCTTCGGCGCGAGGGACGCGAAGCGCTCGGGCGGGTACTTTCCCGAGAGCATCGCGAGCGTCTCCACGAAGAGCAGCTTCGAGAGGTTGCGATAGGGGTACGCGCCCGTGACGAGCGTGAAGAGCTCCTCGCTCGTGACGCTCGTGCCGTCGAGCTGCCGCGAAACGGCCTCGGCCACGAGCTGCTGCGCGAGGACGTCCAGCGGGAACTCCGGAGGGCGGGTGTCTTCCACCTTGCCGGCGCGCATGCCTTCGACCACGGCCGCGCATTCCAGAAGGTCCTCGGCGAAGAGCGGCACGAAGCGCCCGCGCGACGTTTCGCCCACGCCGTGGCCCGAGCGGCCCACGCGCTGCAGCGCCCGCGCGATGCCCTTGGGGCTCGAGAGGAGCACCACGGAGTCGATGCTGCCGATGTCGACGCCCAGCTCCAGCGAGCCCGTCGCCACGAGCACGCGCATGCTCCCGGCCTTCAGCTCCCGCTCGATCTCCTCGCGATGCGCTCGCGCCACCGAGCCGTGGTGCGTGGGCACGCTCGCGCGGAGCTGCTCCTCGAGGAGCGCCGAGACGCGCTCGGCATGCCGCCGGTTGTTGCAGAAGACGAGCGTCGTCTTGCGGCCTTCCACCTCGCGGGCGATCTCCTCGATGGCCGGCCCCCAGGCCGAGGAGTCGCGGGAGCCCTCGCCCTCGGGCAGCGGCGACGAGATCGAGAGGTCCAGCGTCTTCTTCGTCTTCACGACGAGCGGTGTGATTTTCCGGTGCGTCCCGGCGGCGAGCTGGGCCACCTCGCGCACGGGCTCCACGGTGGCCGAGAGCGCGATGCGCTGCGGGCTCTTCCCGCCCCGCGACGCGATGAGGGCCTCCAGCCGTTCGAGCGTGAGCGCGAGATGCACGCCCCGCTTCGTGCCGGCCACGGAGTGGATCTCGTCGAGGATCAGCGTGTCGACGCGGTCCAGGATGCGGCGGCCCTTTCCCACGAGGAGGAGCGCCAGCGACTCGGGCGTGGTGATGAGGACGTCGGGCGGCGTCTTGAGCTGAGAGGCGCGGGCCGCCTGCGTGGTGTCGCCGGTGCGCACCGCGGCATCGAGCGTGACGCTCGCGCCCGTCTTGGCGAGCTCCACGGTGAGACCCGTGCGGGGCCCTTCGAGGTTCCGAGCGACGTCGTTGTCGAGGGCCTTCAGCGGCGAAATGTAGACCGTGGAGACCCGGGGCGCCGTGTCGCCCGCGAGCTTGCGCACGGCGAGTCTGTCGAGGGCCACGAGGAATGCCGCGAGCGTCTTGCCGGTGCCTGTGGGCGAGACGAGGAGGACGTTCTCGCCGCGAGCGATGTGCGTCCACGCCAGGGTCTGGGCCGTGGTTGGCCCGCCGGGAAACGTCTTCTCGAACCAGGCGGAGGTTGCGGGCAGGAACCCGAATTTGTTCAGCCCTCCGGGCCCGGAAACGCCTCCGGCGCGCTTCCTGAGTCCGGTTTCAACCGGGGTCGAGCCGTTGACGTGCCGTTCGCTCACAGGCTTCCAGATACTCGATCGCGAGGGTCCAGAGGTTGACGTCGAGGGACTCGCCGTCCTCGAGCGTGGGGGTCAGGGCGATCTCCGAGGCGACCGCGGCCACGTCCGGACCCGGGGCCTCCACCACGAGGCGCCGTGAAACCGTGATCGCCCGCACCCCTCCATCCGATCCGGTGGCCGTCGCGATCACGGTGTCGCCCGTGCCGACCTCCGCCAGGAGGGCGAGGAGCCGGAGATCCTCGGGCGTCTGCGCGGGGAATGGTTGGTATCGGGAACGTGCGACCACGGACGGAGCATAGGCGAGCACCGTCACGTCCCGGTTATCCTCCCGACGCTACAATCCGTCGTTTCAGGAGGGCAGGTTCTGGACGGGCAGACGTTCGAGGGAAAGTACGAGATCGTCGAGAAGCTCCGCGAGGGCGGGATGGGGGCCATCTACAAGGTCCGCCATCGCCTTCTCGACGAGATCCGGGTCATCAAGGTCATGCGGCCGCACACGGTGGCCGATGCCGACCTGAAGCGCCGCTTCATCGAGGAAGCCAAGACCGCGACCCGCCTCAAGCATCCCAACCTCTGCACCATTCACGACTTCGCCGTCGAGGACAACGGCACGGGCTACCTCGTCATGGAGTTCATCGACGGCGTGCCCGTGGGCGACCTCCTCAAGCAGGGCGACCTCCCCAATTTCACGCTCACGCTCGAGATCGCCCACCAGGCGCTCCAGGCGCTCTCGTACCTCCACAAGAAGAGCATCGTCCACCGCGATATCGCGCCCGACAACCTGATGCTCCTGTACGAGGAAGACAAGCCCAAGATCAAGCTCATCGACCTGGGCATCGCCAAGGCGATGGACAAGCCGGCCGACCAGAGCAAGACGGTCGCGGGCACGTTCCTCGGAAAGCTCGGCTACGCCTCGCCGGAGCTGTTCGGCGCGCTGCCCGAGGGCGAGCTGCTCGACGGGCGGTCCGACCTCTACAGCCTCGGCATCGTCATGTACGAGCTCCTCACCGGCCGGCGCCCCGTATCGTCCGATCAGGGGCCCGCCGGCTGGATGCGCGCGCACCTCCTGGAGCCGCCGCTCCCGTTCGAGAAGTCCGACCCCGGCCGCAAGGTGCCCGACGACGTGCGCGAGCTCGTGATGAGGGCGCTCACCAAGCGGCGGGAAGACCGCTACGCCACGGCCGACGACTTCGACGCCGAGATCATCAAGGTCGCGCGGCGCTACCTGAAGATCTCGGGGACGTACAACGCGGCCGACCTCGTGGCCTCGGCCAAGCGCGTGCGGCACGAGGTCAGCGACGAGGTCACGCCGAGCGCGCAGAAGCACCTCGACGAGAAGTTCATGGCGTCGCGCACGCCCACACCGGCGGGCTCTCTCTCCACGGGCCCCAAGGTCATCGGGCCGGCGGCCCAGCACGAGGCGACCTCGAAGATCGTCGAGAGCAAAGAGCTGCCGAAGGTCAGGGACGTCTACCCGCCGAACGAGAAGAAGGGCAACCTCGCTCTCCCGCTCCTCGCCGGTGCCGTCGTCGTCCTCGGCGTCGGGGGATTCCTTTTCCTGCGCGGGACGGCGAAGCCGCCGGAACCGCAGCCCACGCCCGTCCCCGTGGCGACGCCCGCGCCCGAGCTGCCCGTGCCCACCGTGGTGGCCGCTACGACGGCGCCGGAAGCGACGGCCGTTCCGGTGGCACCCGTGCCCACCCAGCCTCCGTCCCGCTCCGAGGCGCAGGTGAACGCCGAGTTCCTCGTGAAGACGATGGAGCGGGCGCGCGCCCGCGCCGAGCAGGAGAAGGCGGCCGAGGGGGCCGCGACGACCTGGAACGCGGCGCAGGCGAAGGAGCGCGAGGGCCGGCGGCTCATGGAGCGAAAGCAGTACGAGCCCGCGGGCGCGGCGCTCCAGTCGGCCGTCGATCTTTATCAGGAATCGGAGCGCGTGGCCCGCAGCGTTGCCGACCGCGCGAAGGGCGCGGCCTCGGTGCCTGTCGCGCCGGTGCTCCCCACGGCAACGCCGATCGTGATCGTCAAGGAAGTCATCGCGACGCCGGTGCCCGTCGCGCCCGTGAAGCCGGCGGCGACAGAGCCGCCAACGATCTCCGAGGACCAGCAGATTCGCGACGCCGTCCGCCGGTTCGCGCAGGCCTACTCGACGTTCGACGTCGAGACGTACGTCAGGCTCCTCCCCTCGGCGGCCGCCAAGCGCGACGCGATTCGGAAGAGCTTCGACCAGATGGCCTCGCAGCAGCTCCAGATCGACATCCTCTCGATCGATCGCAAGGGCACCCAGGCGACCGTCCGCGCGAGCGAGCGGCGCGTGCTGAACCCAAAGGTGGGCTCCACGCAGAGCCCGCCCGCGCGCGACACGACGATGAAGATGGAGAAACGCGCCGACGGCTGGGTCATCACCAGTCTGAATTGATGGTGATACCTTCCCGCGGTGAGCGACGGAAGAAACGAGCCCTGCCGCTGCGGAAGCGGAAAGAAGTACAAGAAGTGCTGCCTGCCCCTCGACCAGACGGTGCGGGCGGAGCGAGCGAAGGCCGAGCGGGAAGCTGAAGAGGCTCCGCCCCTGAAGGACGCCGTCGAGGCGTTCACCTGGGCCGAGGGGCACCTCGTCGCCGAGGGCCTTTCCCCCTGGGGCGCGGCGGTCGCGGCCGCGGTCGAGGCCGTGGATTTCTACTGGGACGAAAAGCTCGCGGCCGAGCCCGAGGGGATCTTCCAGCCCCTGGTGGATCTCGAGGCGTTCGTCGAAGACCTCTGCCTGGAGCTGGGCGTCGACGACGACCTTCTCCACTCGCTCGTGACCGGACACCTCGCCACGACGCTCGCGCTCGGTCCCCGGGGTCTCTGCGCGGCCGAGCTCCTCGCCGAGGAGTACGGCGACCGGCTCCCGGAGCGCGCCCTTCGCGCCCTGAAGGCCATCGCGTCGGCCACCGACGAGATCTGCATCATGGGTACCGACGAAGCCGTCTCCTGGGACGGTCCACCGCCCCAGGACGACACGGCCGTGCGCCGCGTGGCACGCTTCGGAGGCGAGGCCGCTCCGTTTCTCGACGCGCCGTTCAGCGGCCCCGGCATCCACCTCGCGGGCGCCCGCGAGACCAGCCTCGGCATCGCGGCGAACATCGCGAAGGAGACGGGTCTCGTCTTCCGGCCCGGCTGCGAGCTGAGCCTCACGGGCCTCCTCATCGCGAGCTCCGTCATGAGCGGGGACGAGGAGGACGACGAGGACGGCGAGGGTCACGTCCACGGCGAGGACTGCGACCACGACTAGGGGTGGGCCGGGCTACTCCTCGAGGTAGGTGTACCGCGAGAGCGCCGTGTCGAAGTCCTTGGCGATCGCCTTGGCTTCGCTCTCCTTGAGCCCGCGCTTCTCGGTGGCCTTGCGGAGCTGGTTCCACACGCCGCCGAGAATTTCCTGGCGGTCGAAGTTCATGTACTCGAGCACGCGGGCGCAGCTCTCGCCGGGTAGGACGTCCTGGAGCCTCGTGCGGCCGCTCTCGTCCACCACGGCGAGCACCTCGTTCACCTCGCCGAAGAGGTTGTGGAGGTCGCCCAGGACGTCCTGGTACGCGCCCACGAGACAGAAGCCGATGAAGTAGGGGTCCTTGTTCATCGTGTGGAGCGGCAGCGCCTCGCGAATGTCGCGGAGGTCGATGAACTTCTCGATCTTGCCGTCGCTGTCGCACGTGATGTCGGCCAGCGTGCCGATCTCGCTCGGCTTCTCGCGGAGGCGGTGGATGGGCAGGATGGGGAAGAGCTGGTCGATGGCCCAGGAATCGGGGATCGACTGGAAGACCGAGAAGTTCAAGACGTACTTGTCGGCCACCATCATGTCGAGGTCCTCGAACTCCTCGGGGACCTCCTTGAGGCCCTTCACGAGCCGGCGGATCTTGTCGCACACGTTCCAGAACAGGATCTCGCCCTTGGAGCGGTCCTCGAGCGACACGTAGCCGAGGTTGAAGAGCGTGAACAGCCATTCCTTGTACTGCAGCGCGTCGTGGTAACCCTC
>CAZXSG010000139.1:5341-7997 GCA_964643185.1 uncultured Holophagales bacterium | reverse complement strand
TCGTTCGCGGCCAGCACCTCGAAGGTGTACGAGCCGGGACGGAGCGAGCCGATCACGACCGAGCGCTCGGTGACCGGGCTGCCGTACGCGTCCCCGCGGCCGAGCAGCCGGTAACGGAAATGCACGTTGCGGGGGTTCACGAACGAGAGGCCGTCGTAGCGGATCTCGATCTTCTCGGTGCCCGAAGGGATCGTGATCGCCGCGGCGCCGGAGGACGCCGCGCTCACCGCCGCGGCGCCGGAGGACGCCGCATTCACTGCCGCGGCGCCGGAGGACGCCGCGCTCACTGCCGAGGCGCTCGGGACCCGCGTCCCGTCGACGAGCACGGACTCGATGGCCACGAGGGGCGGCACCGTGTTCCGCGCGATGCGCTTCGGATCGAACGCCACGGCCCCGCCCTGCGTGGGGAAGATGAGCCGGCCGCGAAAGTCCTCCACGCCCGTGGGCCAGGTCGCGCCGTTCGTCTGCGCGAAGGGCATGCCCTCTTCCTTCCCGAAGTACTCGGGCGTGGGAGCGGGCCCGCCCGACGACGCCGCGAGGAGCTCCCTGCGGCCCGCGCGGAAGACGCCGCGGTTCCCCGCGAACCAGACGTCGTCGCCCGAGTGGAGGATCGAGAAGATCTTCTCGAAGGGTAGCCCGTCCTTCGCGGTGAGCCGCGAGATGCGGCCGTCTTTCACGACGCGGAGCCCGTTCTCGGCCCCGATCCAGAGGACGCCATCGGCATCCACGACGAGCGCGAAGACGTCGTCCTCGCCGAACTCCTCGACGAACAGGCGCGTGAAGCGCTCGCCGTCGAACCGCGCGAGCCCCCGGTCGGTTCCCACGAGGAGCGTGCCCGAGTCTTCCTCGAGGAGCGTCCTCACGTAGACGTGGGGCAGGCCGTCCTTCGTGCCCCACGACGTGAATGCGCGGCCGTCCCAGCGCGAGAGGCCCGATCCGTGGCAGCCCACCCAGAGCATTCCGTCGCGCGTCGTGATGAGCGCGTTGACGACCGAGGACGCCAGGCCGTCGGCCTCCTTGTGCACGCGCATCCGGCCGGATTCGAGCTCGACGAGCCCGCCCCCGTTCGTTCCGATCCAGAGAACGCCCTTGGCGTCTTCCACGACGGCGCGCACGTACGAGTTGGGCAGGGGTCCCGGCAGCGGCAACGGTGAAAGGTCGTCCCCGGAAAGAACGTCGACGCCCCCCTCGCCGCCCACGAGGACGGTGCCGTTCGCGCGCCGGGTGAGCGAGCGCACGTTCGTGAACGAGAGGCCCGTCTCGGGCTGGAAGACGACGACCTTGGGATCCGAGAGGCGCGTCACGCCGGTGTTCGAGCCCGCCCAGAGCGTGCCCTCGCGATCCTCGTAGAGGCACCGGATGAAGTTCGATCGGAGCACTCCGGCCCCGCGCTCGATGTGGTCGCCCTGGATGCGCACGAGACCGCCCGTGTCGGTCCCCACGAAGACGCCGCCGCCGCGCGACGGGAGGAGCGACCAGATGAGATCGACCGGGAGCCCCGAGCCCTTGCCATAGGCCTTGCGCACGCCGCCTCTGTAGCTCGCGAGGCCGCCGTAGGCCCCCACCCAGAGGGTTCCGTCGTCCTCTTCGGCGAGCGCCGTGATGTTCGTGTGCGGCGATTCCTCACCCGCCCCCGGGGAGCGCAGAACGCCATCGGCGAGGTAGAGGTGCCCCCGATCCTCCGTTCCGACCACGAGGCTTCCATCGCGCCGCTCGAGGACGGCCCGCACCGCGCGGCCGTCGAGCGGCGAAGCTCCCGGCACCTTCTCGAGCAGGTTCCCGCGAAGACGGACGAGGCCCTTGTCGGTGCCCGCGAGGATCGTTCCGTCGCGGCACTTCCAGAGCGCGTAAACCGTCTTCCCGGGCAGGCCCTGCTCCGGCCCCAGCGTCCGGAAGCGGTCCCCTTCGAGGAGCGCGAGGCCGCCGCCTGCGGTGGCGGCGACGATGCGACCCCGGGTGTCCTCGGCCAGCGCGAAGATGCCGTTCGCGAGAAGACCGGGGGCCGTCGACCGGTCGTACACGCGGACGTCGTGCCCCGAATAGCGCACGAGACCTTCGTAGGTCGCGATGAAGACGTACCCGTCCGATCGCTGCAGAACCGCATGGACGCTGTTCTGGGGAAGCCCCTCCTGAAGGACTCCCTGCCGGGCGTGCGCGAGCGGCGTCGAGGGGCTCAGCCCCCGGAGCTCGCGAGCGGCGAGGAGGAGAACGCCCACGAGAAGCACCGTCCGCTGGCAGAGCAAGGTGCGGCCAACATAGCAAACGGCCGTGCTGGCGGGTTTCCCGGTCAGGCCGTCAGCCAGCCCCTTCGGAAGGACAACGCGATGGCCTCCACCTGGCTGTGCACGTCGAGCTTTCGCAGGATGTTCTGGATGTGGTTGCGCACCGTGGCGTGCGAGAGGTCGAGCCGTGCCGAGATGTTGAGCGCCGCGTAGCCGCTCGCGAGGAGCTCGAGGATCTCCGTCTCGCGCGCCGAGAGCGGACACACCGAGATCGTCACCACCTCCAGCGGGCGCCGCCCCGCCTGGGGCCGACAGGCCTCGCGGACGCGACGCACGAAAGCCCCGAGCGACTCACCGGGATCGGCGGCAAGGGTGCTGACGAGGACACCGAAGTCCGGCCCCGCGGGCGGAACCGGCACCGGGGGACAGGGAAA
>CAZXSG010000139.1:0-5331 GCA_964643185.1 uncultured Holophagales bacterium | reverse complement strand
GAGCGTCTTCTTCTCGTGCGCGCGGGTCTCGGCCTGGATGAGGAACGGGTGCGGCTCCTCTCCCTCGCTCACGGCCTGCACCATGGGGCACTCGGCCACGCAGTAGCGATTGCCGAAGATGTCCCGGCCTCCCAGAGCATCGAAGCAAAACCGGCCGAGCACCTGGTTCGCGGTGTGCCCGAGCAGGCGCGAGGCGCCCTCGTTCCAATAGATGATTCGATCGTGCCGGTCGATCACGAAGGCCGGCACACCCGCGATTCTCTCGAGAACGTCTTCCGAAACAGGGTCGGCGAGCTCGGTCGTCACGCACCCATTATGTCGTGTGCGGGCCTCGGGGGGGCAGCCTTCGCCGGGCGGCCTCGGCGAGGGGTCTCACGGCGCAGTCCCCGACGTGGTCGTTGACGAGGCCCATCGCCTGCAGAAAGGCGTAGCAGGTCGTGGGGCCCACGAACCGGAAACCCCGCTTCCGCAGGTCTTTCGAGAGCGCGACCGACTCGGGAGACGTGCTCCGGGCCTTCAGCGCTTCCCAGGAGAGATCGGTGGGAGGCGACGCGGGCTCGAACGTCCAGACGTACGCCGCGAGGGTGCCGAACTCCTTCTGGATGGCCAGCGCGCGGGCCGCGTTGCCTACCGCCGCCTCGATCTTGCCGCGGTGCCGCACGATGCCGGCGTCGAGAAGCAGCCGCTCGACGTCCGCGGCGGAGAAGGCCGCGACCTCTTCGAGCGCGAAGCCCGCGAACGCCTTCCGGAAGGCCTCGCGCTTCCTCAGGATCGTGATCCAGGAGAGACCCGACTGGAAGCCCTCGAGGCAGAGCTTCTCGAAGAGCCTCACGTCGTCGGTCACCGGAAAGCCCCACTCCGTATCGTGGTAAGCGACGTAGAGAGGATCCGTTCCGCACCAGGGGCAGCGCTTCATGGGCGGATCATGACCGAGGCGCGAGAATGGGGCATGCCGCCGCTTTCCCGACGCACGCTCCTCTGGCAGATGACGGCCCTGGGCCTCGCGCCTCTCGCGGCACCGCTGCGCGGGGCGAAACCGAAGACGCCGATCGATCCGTTCTCCCTCGGGGTCGCGTCGGGCGCGCCGTCGCCCGACGGTTTCGTGCTGTGGACGCGCCTCGCGCCCCGGCCGGCGGAGCCCGGCGGCGGCCTGGACCCCGTGCCGCTGGCCGTGCGCTGGGAGGTGGCGTCCGACGAGCGCTTCACGAAGATCGAGGCGAAGGGCACGGCGTTCGCCGTCCCGGGAGAAGGCCATTCGGTGCACGTCGAGGTGGACCGGCTCGCGAGCGCGCGCGGCTACTTCTACCGGTTCCACCACGGCGACGCCGTGAGCCCGGTGGGCCGGACCCGCACGGCCCCCGCGGCGAACGACGTGCTGGCGCGGCTGCGGTTCGGAGTGGCGTCGTGTCAGCACTACGAGCAGGGCTTCTTCGGCGCGCTCCGGCACGCGGCGGAATCGGACCTCGACCTCTTCGTGCATCTCGGCGACTACATCTACGAGTCCTCGTGGGGCGCCAAGCGCGATCGGCGCCACGCGGCGCCCGAGCCGTACTCGGTGGACGACTACCGCATCCGCCACGCGCTCTACAAGTCCGACGCGGGGCTCCGCGCCGCGCACGCCGCGATGCCCTGGCTCTTCACGTGGGACGACCACGAGGTCGACAACGACTACGCCGGAGCCCGCTCGGAGTGGAAGGAGCCCGAGGCCTGGTTCGTCGAGCGGCGCATGAACGCGTACCGCGCGTGGTGGGAGCACCTGCCCGTGAGACGCACGTCTTACCCGCTGGGCGGCCACGCGAAGATCTACGGACGGCACGCCTTCGGCACGCTCGCGACGTTCCACGTGCTCGACGACCGCCAGTACCGCGATCCGCATCCCTGCCCCCGCACGGGCCGCGGCGGCTCCCGGATGATCGCGAGCAAAGACTGCGCGGACCTCGGCGACGAGAGCCGTCCGCTCCTCGGCGAGCCGCAGGAATCCTGGCTCCTCGACGGGCTCGCGCAGTCCAAGGCGCGCTGGAACCTCCTCGCGCAGCAAACGCTCGTGGCGCCGTTCGACCGGGACTACCGGAAGGGAAACGAGAAGATCTGGACGGACGGGTGGGACGGCTATCCGGCGGCGCGCGCGCGGCTCCTCTCGCACCTCGGCACCGCGAAGCCGCGAAACCCGCTCTTTCTGGGCGGCGACGTGCATTCTTTCTGGGCCACCGAGCTGTCGACGAACTGCTGGGACGCGAAGGCTCCGGCCGTGGCCACCGAGCTCGTCGCGGGCTCCGTGACGGCGGAGTCGGGATTCCCCGCGGGCATGGCCGCGAGCGCGCTCGCGAGCCATCCCCACGTGAAGCTCTGCGACGGAGATCGCAACGGCTACCTGCGCGTCGACCTCACGGCCGACAGGGCCGAGGCCCGGTTCCTGGCCGTCGTCGACAAGTTCGACGCGGCCACGAAGGTCGAGACGCTCGGCGCGTTCGCGATCGCCGACGGCCGCGCGGCCCTGGAGAAGATCTAGCGGGCCTTCTTCTTCGTCGGTGCTGCTGCTTTGGGCGGCTTCCTGGGCGCGGGCTTCGCGGGCGGTTCGTCCGGCGTTTCGGGCAGCTCCTCGAGCACGACCTCGACGGGCCCTTCCGCGAGCGCGACCGTGACGGCGCCGCGCGGGCCGGGCCGCGCCGCCTCGAGGTGACCGGCGAGCGCGAGGCTCACGGCCTCCATGAGCCGGAGCTCGCGCGCATCGGGGCCGCGCAGCACGGGCCGGGACTGCTTTTCGTCCAGCACGGCGAACGCGGGGTACGCCGCGGGACCCGCCACCTCGAAGGCATGCGTCCTGATCTCCTCGAGGAGCCCGGGCCGCACCTCCGACCTCGGCTCGAACGTCACGGCACAGTGGCTCGGGATGGTCGCTTCGCGTCCCATCTGGATCGACGCGACCGCCGAGAGGAAGCTCTCGAAGCTCCCGACGCTCGGGAACAGGAGGATGCCGTACTGCTCACCGAGGTGTCCGAGCACGATCACGACGGCATCGGTGAGGCCGAGAGCCGGTGACGACACCGTGAACGTGCCGTGCTCGGCGGCGACTTTTTTCCACGGCGCGGACCGGTAGAGCCGGGCGGCGGCGCGGTAGAGCGCCGCGACGTCGGCGGGCTGGATGCCCTTTCCGAAGTGGGTCGCCGGCGCCGAATCCCCCTCGAAGCTCTCGGCCATCGCCGCGAGCGCCGCGGCGGTTTCCGGCGTCTCGCCCACGTAGACCACGACGCCCGGGCCCACGACCGCCCGCAGGGCCTCCGCGCGCTCCTCGGCCCCGGCGCGGATGCTGGCCGGCACGTGGGGCTTTCCCGACATCGGCTTCTTCGTCGCCTCGCGGAAGCTGGCCCCGGCCTCCGCCAGCACCGTTCCCGGGCGTCCGATGCGGAAGCCCAGAACCTTCCCTTCCGTGTCGGCCCAGAGAAGTCCGTCGGGCTGGTACGACCCCGCGGGGTCGTCGATGTGCGCGGGAAACGACGCGAGCTCGCACACCCACTCCCCGGACGCCTGTACCGGGGCCTTCGCCTTGGCCGCCATCTTCTTCGCCATCTCTCGCTCCTCGGCGGAGAGTACGAAACTCACCGACGCCGGAACAGCGAGCCTGCCCCGCCGTCTCCCTGATGCGTTCGCATCATGGCCGCCCCCGGCTCCCTCTCGTGTACCATCATCGTCATGAGACGCAATCTCAGTTGTCCGCGAATCGCGCTCCTGTGCCTCTCCGCCAGCGCGCTCACTGCGCTTTCCCTGACCTGCCCGGCCCTCGCCGGCACCGTCGCGGGACGCATCGCGCGAAGCGGGGACCAGCCTGTGGCCGGCGCGGCCGTGACCCTGCGGGACGCCGGCCGCCCCGTGAGCGCGGCGCGCGAGCGGTCGACCCGCACGGACGCCGAGGGCCGGTACCGGCTCGACGGAATTCCCGGCGGACGCAAGGACCTCGTCATCTCGGCCTCCGGGTTCGCCATCGAGACGCGCGTCCTCGAGGTCGCTTCCGCGGGCAGCACCGTCGCGGACGTCGCGCTCGTGCCGGGCGGATTCGCTGACGAGATCCTCGTCTCCACGACCCGGCTCGCCGCCACGCCCGAAGCCGTCGAAAGAACGCCGGGATCGGTCGAGGTCGTGGACGGGGAGGCGCTCGCGCGGAGCCACGTCGTGGACTTCTCCGAGGCCCTGCGCAAGGTCTCCGGCGTCACGGTGCGCGACGAGGAGGGCTTCGGCCTCCGGCCCAACATCGGAATCCGCGGGCTCAACCCCACGCGTTCCTCGAAGGTGCTCCTCCTCGAGGACGGCATTCCGCTCGCGTTCGCGCCGTACGGCGACAACGCGTCGTACTACCACCCGCCCATCGAGCGCTATCGCGAGATCGAGGTGCTCAAGGGCTCGGGACAGATCGTCTACGGCCCCACGACCGTGGGCGGCGTCGTGAACTACCTCACGCCCGACCCGCCGGAAACGGCCGTGGCCACGGGCGGCTTCGCCCTCGGGAGCCGCGAGTTCGTGGACGCGCACGCCTCCTTCGGCACGACCGTCTCGGGGGTCGGCCTCCTCGTCGACGTGATGCGCAAGCAGGGGCAGGGCGCGCGGGAGGCGACGAAGAGCTTTCTCGACGACGCCAACCTCAAAGCCACGGCCGCGCTCTCGGAACGCCAGTCGGTCGCGTTCCGCGCGTCGCTCTATCGCGAGCACTCGAACGTGACGTACTCCGGCCTCACGGAGGCCGAGTTCGCCGCCGATCCGAGGCAGAACCCGTTCGTGAACGACGACTTCCGCGGCTGGCGGGCCGGCGTGTCGCTTTCTCACGCTTTTCAGCTCTCGTCGTCCGCCTCCCTCTCGACGCGCCTCTACGGCTCGCGGTTCTCGCGCGACTGGTGGCGCCAGTCCAGCAACTCCTCGCAGCGCCCGAACGACAGGACCGATCCGGCCTGCGGCGGCATGCAGAACCTGAACACGACGTGTGGCAACGAGGGGAAGCTCCGCGACTATCTCGCCTGGGGGCTCGAGCCACGGCTCTCCCTGGCGCACGATCTGCTGGGCGCGAAGCAGGAGCTCACCGCGGGCGTGAGGTTCCACGCCGAGGATCAGGAACGCGAACAGCAGAACGGCGCGACACCGGTCGCCCGCTCGGGCGTCCTCGTGGAGGACAACTCACGAAAAAACCAGGCGTTCTCGGCGTTCGTGCAGGACCGCATTCTCTTCGGCGCGCTGACCGTCACGCCCGGAGTCAGGCTGGAGCGCATCCGCTACGAACGCACGAACCGTCTCGCCAACGCGGGTGCGGGCGTGAGCGGCTCGACCCGCGCCAACGCGTTCGGGCCG
>CAZXSG010000138.1:0-8000 GCA_964643185.1 uncultured Holophagales bacterium | reverse complement strand
CTCGACGGGCGCGCGGAGGTCCGCGAGGAGCGCCGCCTGTCGCGCGGCGAAGTACGCGCCCAGCTCGGCGACCCGGGCCTTCTCACCCATGGCTCGAGACCTCTTCCCTCTCGCTCGTGAACCGCGAGAGGACGTCCCGGCGCAGCTCGACGCCGATGCCGGGGCCCTTCGGGACGGGCATGAGCCCGTCCGTCGCCTCCAGCGCGGGCTCCACGATGTCGTCCACGAAGTAGCGCGAGGACGACGACGTGTCCCCCGGCTTCGTGAAGGAGGGCAGGCTCGCGAGCGCGACGTTGTGCGCGCGGCCGACCCCCGCCTCGAGCATGCCGCCGCACCAGAGCGGCACGCCCGCCGCCTGGACGGCGTCCTGGATCGCGAGCGCCTCGGAATAGCCGCCCACGCGGCCGAGCTTCACGTTCACGACCCTGCAGGAGCCGAGCGCGAGCGCGAGGCGTGTATCGGCCGCGGACCGGATCGACTCGTCGAGACAGATCGGCGTCTTCAGGGTCTTCGCGAGCGCCGCGTGCCGGTCGAGGTCCTCGTAGTGGAGCGGCTGCTCCATGTAGTCGAGCGCGAAGCGGTCCATCGACGCGACGTGGGCGAAGTGCTCGTCGCGGTAGGCCGCGTTCGCGTCCACGGTGAGGACGATCGACGGGAAGGCCTCGCGCACGGCCTCGAGGCGCTCGACGTCACACCCGGGCTCGATCTTCAGCTTGATGCGCCGGTAGCCCTGCGCGACGTGTTTCGCCACGTTCTCGACGGCCGCGGCGGCCGACGGCGCCATGCCGAGGGAGACCCCCACCTCGACGGACTCGCGCACTCCGCCGAGATACGACGAGAGCGAAACGCCCTCGCTCTTGGCGAAAAGGTCCCACACGGCGGCGTCCAGAGCACCCTTCGCCATGCGGTGTCCGCGCACCCGCGCGACGAGGGGCGGCAGCTCTTTCGGGCTCTCGAGGTCGCGCCCCAGGACGAGCGGCAGGAGGTGCCGCGAGAGCACGTGCTTCGCCGTCTCGATCGTCTCCCACGAGTAGAAGGGATCTTCCTCGGCGACGCACTCGCCGAGACCGGTGAGGCCTCCCGAGCGCAGCTCGAGAAGGAGGAACCGCTTCTTCGTCGTCTCGCCGAAGGACGTCTTGAAGAGGAACTTCAGGGGCATCTCGACACGGTGGAGGACGGCCGATTCGAGGCGCATGGCGGCCGGATTATGCGTGCGCTAGCCTCGGGGCATGTACCGCCCGTGCGTCCTGAAACCCTTCGCGCTCGTTTCCCTCTGCGTCCTCCTCGTCGCCTGCGGAAAAGAAGCCCCATCCGCGACTGCAGGAACCCCCGTCGCTCCCGGAAAGACCGGCACCGCCCGCATCACGGGCACCGTCGTCCTCGAGGGAGCCGCGCCCGCGCCCGAGACCGTGCGCGTCTCGTCGGACTCCTTCTGCATGAAGAGCCACCCCGAGGCCATGGACAAGGGCGACCTCGTGCTCGGCGAGGGGAAGACGATCGCGAACGTCTTCGTCTGGGTGAAGGAAGGCGTACCCGTTCGCTACCCCGGGCCGGCCAAGGCGTTCGTCCTCAACCAGCGGGGGTGCCAGTACGGGCCGGCCGTCTTCGGCGTGATGACCGGGCAAGGCGTCATCGTGCACAACAGCGACGAGACGCTCCACAACGTCCACGTGGCCGCGAAGGTGAACAAGCCGTTCAACCGCGCGATGCACCTCGCCAACATGCAGCTCGACGCGAAGTTCGAGAGGGCCGAGGTCATGGTCAAGGTCAAGTGCGACGTGCACGGCTGGATGACGTCGTGGATGGGCGTCGTGCCTCATCCGTTTTTCGCCGTGACCGGGGGCGACGGCACCTTCGCGATCGAAGGCCTCCCCGCGGGCACGTACACGGTGGAGGCCTGGCACGAGCGGCTCGGTACCCGGACCCTACGCGTGACGCTCGCCGAGGCGGAAGCGAGGACGGCCCCGTTCTCGTTCACGGCCCCCGCGCCTTGAGCGGCCGGAAGCTCACGAGCTTGTGAAATCCATCACAGCCGAGTCGTTGTAATGTAGGGGGTTCCGGGGCTCCCCCGGAAAACCACATGATCGTACGTGCCAGCACCCGCTTCGTCGCCGCGGCGACGTTCGTCCTCCTCCTCGCCGGCGCCCTCGTGACGTCGACCGAGTCGGGGCTGGCCGTGCCCGACTGGCCGCTCTCGTACGGGCAGCTCATGCCGCCCATGGTGGGCGGAATCCTCTACGAGCACGGCCACCGGATGATCGCGGCCGCCGTTTCCACCCTCGTGGGCCTTCAGGTCGCGGTGCTGTACTTCTTCGCGAAGGACCGCGGGCTCATGAAGCTGGGCGCTCTCGCGTTCGGGGCGATCCTCTGCCAGGCCGTGCTGGGCGGGCTCACCGTCATCTTCCTGCTGCCCCCCGCGATCTCCTCGGCCCACGCGGGTCTCGCGCAGATCGTGTTCGCGCTCGTCGCCTCGATCGCGCTCCTCGCCAGCCCCCGCGTCGCGGACCGGTCGCTCTTCGACGCCACCGGTGTCGCGCGGCTCGCCGACGAGCTCGTCGCGGCGCGGATGCTCACGATCCTCGCCGCGGCGGTCACGTACGTGCAGATCCTGCTCGGGGCCGTCATGCGTCACACGAGCGCGGGGCTCGCGATTCCCGACATCCCGCTCACGTTCGGCCGGCTCGTGCCCACCCAGGCGCAATTCGGCCTGCCCGGAGTTCCCATCCACTTCGCGCACCGCCTCGGCGCTGTTCTCGCGAGCGTCGTCATCGTGCTCGCGATCCGGAAGCTCGTCGCGCTGAGGGCCGTGTCGCCGTTCTTCCCGCGGCTCGCGGCGTTCTGGGGCGCGGTGCTCGTCTCGCAGATCGGGCTGGGGCTCCTTTCGGTGTACTCGCGGAAGTCCGTGCCCATCACGGTCCTCCACCTCGGCTTCGGCGCGCTTCTCTGGGTTTCTGGCGTGCTCGGCGCGGTCGCCATCTCCCGCGCGAGGGTCGGCGTCCGCACCCGGGAGAACGCACCTGCAGCTCCGTCCCTCGCTTACTCCGGAGGCTCGAGATGACGAACGAGCCGCTGCCGATGGGCGCCGTCCATGTGAAGGGCAGCTCGAAGGCCCGGGATCTCTTCGAGCTCACGAAGCCGCGCATCACGTTCTTCGTACTCATCACCGCCTTCGTGGGCTTCGTGCTCGGGCTGCGCGGTCCGCTCGCGTCGATGGACGTGACTCTCCTCCTTCACACGCTCTGCGGCGTCGCCCTCGTGGCCTCGGGCACGAGCGCGTTCAACCAGCTCTGGGAGCGCGATCTCGACAAGCGCATGGCCCGCACCGCGAACCGGCCGCTCCCCGCGGGGCGCCTCACGCCCGCCGAGGCGTTCGCGCTCGCGGCGTCGCTGTCGGTGCTCGGAGTCGCTCAGCTCTTCGTCTTCGTGAACGCCCTCACGGCGCTGCTCGCGGCGCTCACGCTCACGAGCTACGTGCTCGTGTACACGCCCCTGAAGACCCGCTCGACGCTCTCGACGCTCGTGGGCGCGGTGCCCGGCGCGCTGCCGCCGCTCGGCGGTTTCACGGCCGCGCACGGCAGCATCGAGGCGCCCGGCCTCGCGCTCTTCGCGATGCTCTTCCTCTGGCAGATGCCGCACTTCTTCGCGATCGGCTGGCGCCACCGCAAGGACTACGGCGAGGCCGGCATGCGCATCCTCGCGACGGCCGACCCCTCGGGCAAGAGCACGGGCCGCCAGTCCTTCGCCTACTGCGTGTCGCTCCTCCCCGTGAGCCTCCTGCCCACCTTCCTCGGCAGCGCGGGGTACATCTACGGCGCGGGCGCGCTCCTCCTCTCGGGCGTCTTTCTCGCCTCGGGAGCCCGGTTCCTCGAACGCACGAACGACGCCGAAGCCAAGCGGCTCTTCCTCGCGTCCATCGCGTGGCTGCCGGCCGTGCTGCTGCTTCTCGTCCTCGATCGCATCGTGATCGTGAACTGACCGAAAGGGACCCACCCGCCTTGCCCGACGCCGTTCACGCATCCCTGCTCGAATTCCGCTACGGCGACCGCCTCGCGCTCGGCGGGGTTTCCTTCTCGGTCGCCCCCGCCTCCATCTTCGCGCTCCTCGGGCCGAACGGCGGCGGCAAGACGACGCTGTTCCGCATCCTCGCGACGCTGGCCCGGCCTCACGCGGGCACGTTCACGATCGCGGGGGAGACGGATGCCCGCAGCGTGCGGCGCAAGCTGGGCGTCGTGTTCCAGTCGCCGAGCCTCGACAAGAAGCTCACCGTGCTCGAGAACATGCTGTTCGGGGGCGCGCTCTTCGGGCTCTCGGGCGCCTCGCTCCGGAAGCGGGCCGAAGAGCTCCTCGCGCGCTTCTCCGTGGCCGACCGGTCGGGAGATCTCGTGGAGACCCTCTCGGGCGGTCTCGCGCGGCGCGTGGAGATCGCCAAGTCGCTCCTCCACCGTCCCGAGGTGCTGCTCCTCGACGAGCCGTCGACGGGACTCGACCCCGTCGCGAGGCGCGACCTCCGCGGAGTGCTCCATTCGCTGTCGCGCGACGAGCGCGTCACCGTGCTCCTCACGACGCACCTCTTCGAGGAGGCCGACGCGGCCGACCACATCGCGATCCTGGACCGCGGGCATCTCGTGGCCGAGGGAACGCCCGCGGAGCTCAAGCGCTCGCTCTCGGGCGACGTCCTCGTGGTCGAGCCCCGCGAAGAAGAGTCGGCCACGGACCTCGCGGCCGCCATCACGCAGCGTTTCGGAGACGGCGCGGGACGCGTCGCCGCGGTCTCGGGTCTCGTGCGCCTCGAGCGCGCCGACGCGCACGCGTTCGTGCCGCCGCTCGTCGAGGCCTTCCCGGGCCGGTTCCGCTCGGTGACCCTGGGCGCGCCGTCTCTCGAGGACGTCTTCGTGGCCCGCACGGGCCGGCTCTTTCGCGAAGACGAGACGGGGGACCCCCCGGCGGGGGTTCGGGGGATCGAGAAACCCCGAGGACAAGAATGATCGCGGCCTTCGCTCTCGCCCGCCGCGAGCTCGTCCGCTTCTTCCGTCAGCCCAGCCGCATCATCGGTGCGATCGCCCCGCCCATCCTCGCGTGGGTGCTCGTCGGCTCCGGCTTCCGGGCGTCGTTCACGTCGGGCGACGGCAGCACCGCGTTCGGCTACTTCTTTCCGGGAACGATCGTCCTCGTGGTGCTCTTCGCGTCGATCTTCTCGACGATCTCGGTCATCGAGGATCGCCGCGAGGGCTTCCTGCAGGGCGTCCTCGTGTCGCCGGTGTCGCCGTTCGCGCTCGTCCTCGGCAAGCTCGCGGGCGCGACGCTCCTCGCGATGCTCCAGGGCGGCCTGCTGCTCCTCCTCATTCCCGCGCTCGGGCTGCCGCTCAGCCTCGCGACGTTCCTTCCCGCCGTGGGCATCCTCTTCCTCCTGTCGTTCGCGCTCACCGGGCTGGGCTTCGCGATCGCGTGGTCCCTCGAATCGACGCAGGGCTTTCACGCGGTGATGAACCTCTTCCTCCTGCCCATGTGGCTCCTCTCGGGAGCGTTCTTCCCGGCCTCGGGCGCGCCCGCGTGGCTCCGGCTCGCGATGGCGGTCAACCCGCTCACGTACGGCGTCTCCGCGCTCCGCACGGCGCTCGCCCCCGGCTCCACGCAGGCGGCGCTCGGGCCGGCCGCGCTCGTGACCCTGGCGTTCGCGGTCGCGATGTTCCTCACGTCGTCGTTCGTCGTCGCCCGCAATCCCGCGGGACCCGGCCCGAAATGACCGTCCGGGATCTGCCCACGCTCAACGCCGCGTTGAACGCGACCGCCGGGCTGCTCCTCGTGGCCGGCTGGTTCCTCATCCGCAGCGGACGGCGCGACGCGCACCGCCGCGTGATGACCTCGGCGTTCGTCTGCTCGGCTCTGTTTCTCGTTTCGTATCTCGTGTACCACGCACAGGTCGGGAGCGTGAAGTTCCAGGGGCAGGGCCCGGTGCGGACCGTCTACTTCACGATCCTCCTCACCCACAGCGTGCTCGCCGCGTTCGTGGCACCGCTCGCGATCGCCACGTTCCTCAAGGCGCGCGCCGGAAACTTCGTGACGCACAAGCGGCTCGCGCGCATCACGCTCCCGATCTGGCTCTACGTGTCGATCACCGGGGTCGTGATCTACCTGATGCTCTACGTCCTGTTTCCGGGCGCCAGTCAGCCTGCTGCGGCCGCCACGGGGACGTCGTTCCCGGGTCAGCCCGCTGCGGCAGCGATCGGGACATAGGCCCCCGAGGCCGGGCCGCGGTATCCGGTGTAGCGCTCGAGAACGTCGGCCAGCTGCGCCTTCGTGACCGGCTTGGTGACGACCTCGTTCATGCCCTCGGCGAGGCAGCGCGAGCGCACCGCCTCCGACGTGAGCGCGGTGAGGCCGACGATCGGGAACGCCGCGCCGCGCGCCGTTCCCCGGAGCCGCCGGGCGACCTCCCAGCCGTCCATCTCGGGCATCTGGATGTCCAGGAACACGAGCGAGAACGCCCCCCGCGACGCGATCGCGAGGGCCTCCCCCCCCGAGCCCGCGGCAACGACCTCGGCCCCCTTGAGGGAGAGGAGGTGCGCGAGGAGCTCGCGGTTCTCGTCGTGATCCTCCACGAGGAGCACCCGGGGCCTCTCGTTCTCCGCGAGCCGCAGCGCCGTGGCCTCCTGCGCGGCGAGCACCATGCGCCGCGAGTACTCGACCTCTTCGGAGAGGCGCCGCCTCGAGGTCGCGTCGGCGAGCATCACGTCGGCGCCGCCCCCCGGCCGCGACCACGCCGAGAGCCAGAACCGGCGCGTCTCGCCGTTCGCCGCCACGAGGGCAAGCTCCTCCTCGAAGGCGGGGACGAGCGACGCCGCGTCGCGCCCTGCAGCCGCGAGCGCCGCGAGCCGGGTCCTCAGGTCGCGAGGAAAGTCCGCGAGCTGGTCGATGGGCAGACCCTCGAGCGTGTCGGGACCGCGGCCCGAGAGCACGTGGAGGCGGCCGTTCGCGACGTCGATCGCGCCGTCGGGACGCAGCGAGAGGAGCCCTACGGGCAGAGCCTCGAAGAGCCGCAGGCGCCGCTCGTCGGATTCCCGTACCGCTTCGTCGGGCGAGGGTCCACGGGCCTCGGGCGCGCTCTCGCGCTCCGGGACGACGGCCTTGCCATTCCGGCGGGAGGGGACGATCGACGCGAGGAGCGCGAGGAAGGCGGTCACGACGAACCCGATATCGAGCGTGCGCGCCATCCCCGCCGTCACGAGCATCTCGGTGCGGGCTCCCTCGGTGAGGAGCGCCAGCGCGAGACACGCGAACGCCACGATGGGCCCCGTGCGGGAAATCACTTTGCAATGATAGGCGCGCCCACGTGCAACATCCTCCCGTGACCACGACTTTCGCCGCGCTCCTCGAAGAGGGCCGCCTCACGCTCGCGGGCGAGCCCTACGCCTCGTACGAGCCCGACGAGCTCCTCGCCCGCGCCGCGGGCCGGCCCCGCTCGTGGTTCACGGCACGGCTTCGCGAAGCCGCAGGGAACGAGGTCGCGGGAGCGTTTCGCGCGCTCGTGTCTCGGCGGGCCGGGGGCGAGCCGCTCCAGTACCTCCTCGGAGAATGGGAGTTCCGCGGCCGCACGTTCCGTGTCGACCCGCGCGCGCTCATCCCCCGCGGCGAGACGGAAGGGATCGTCGAGATCGCGCTCGGCACCGCACCTCACGCACGGCGCCTGCTGGACCTCGGCACCGGGAGCGGCATCCTGGCGGTGACGCTCGCGCTGGAGGTTCCCGGAGCGACGCTCGTCGCCGTCGACCGGAGCGTCGACGCGCTCGCTCTCGCCCGCGAGAACGCGCTCTCGTTCGGCGTCCTTCCCCGCATCTCGTTCCTGGCCTCGGATTGGCTCACCGCGCTCGGCCGCGCCGAACGACCCTTCGACTGCGCCGTCGCGAACCCGCCCTACGTCCCCCTCGTGGACCGGCCCCACCTCGATCGCACGGTCTCCGAGCCCGAACCGGCCCTCGCCCTCTTCGGCGGCCACGCCGGCC
>CAZXSG010000137.1:0-8041 GCA_964643185.1 uncultured Holophagales bacterium | reverse complement strand
CGCCTTCGGCCTCCCGCGCGAGCGGCACCGCGAGCACCGCCAGCACGCCGAGCACGGCGGCGACCGTCACACGGCGGAGCGCCGGCACGTCACTGTCGCTCGCGCGGATGAGCTCCATGCGGAGCGCCAGAGAGTGGTGCGGCACGACGAACGCGAGTCCGGGCTCGCGACGCTCCCCCGCAACGCGCGCCGCGACCTCGAGGAGCGCGCGCGAGTAGCCCTCGGACTCTCCGCGCGCGTAGGCGAGCGCCGTGCGGTCGCAGCACGACTCGCGGAGCACGCCCAGCCGCCGCGTCGCGATCCACACGAGCGGATGGAACCAGTAAGCCATTTGCACGGCCGCGCAGAAGAGCGCGCGGAGCGCGTCCCGCCGCTTCACGTGCGCGAGCTCGTGAAGCACCACGTGCTCGAGCCGGCTCTGATCGAGAGCTTCGGAGAGCCCCTCGGGTAGGACGAGCACAGGCCGGAACGTGCCCATCACCAGCGGACCGCGGGCCTCCCGGCTCACCACGGTGCGGGGCTCCGGAACGCCGAGCCGGCTGGCCGCGCGGCTCACCGCGAGAACGAGCGGCGCAGGGAGCTGCGCTTTCGCATCCACACCGGCGAGGAGCCTGCGCCGCTCGGCGCGATACCGCCACGCGACGGCGAAGGCGAGTAGCCCGGTGCTGATGAGCCACACGGCGGGTACCGCGAGCGCCCAGCGGGGCACCGCGTCGCCGAAGAGCGCGGTTTCCGGGAGCACCCCGCCGGGCGACCACGGAGACGCCACGCCCGGCGGAACGAGGAGGCGGAGGAGCACGAGAGCCCACAGACCGGCCCGCAGCTCGGGCCACGCGCGGCGCGGCAGCAGCCGGTCCACGATGGCGACGGCGAGCGCCAGCAGGGCCGCCTGGAGAGACACGGGCACCACGTGCCCCCAGAACAGCTCCGCGAGGACGGTCACGTACGGCACGCTCAGCCCTTCGCCTTCGTGCGGGGCTTCGGTTTCGCCGATTCGTCGAGCAGCCGGCGGATCTCCGCGCGCTCCTTCGGCCCCAGCTCCCCCGCGCCGAGGAGGTGCTGAAAGAGCCCGCCTACAGTACCGTCGAACGCGCGGGAGAGAAGCGTCGACACGGCCGAGCGCTGCGCGGCATCCCGCGTGACGAGCGGCGAGAAGAGGCTCACCGTACGGTCTTTCCCGAGGCTCAGGGCACCCTTCTCGGCGAGGCGTGTGAGCATCGTCTTCACGGTGGTGTAGGCCCAGCCCGTGTCTTCCAGGAGCGCCTCGTGAACCTCGCGCACGCTCGCCGGGTGCTTCTTCCAGACCGCGTCCATGACCCGCCATTCGGCATCGGTGAGCTGCATGGGCCGGGACTCTGCTACAGATGTAGCAACGGTGTCAAGCTACATTTGTAGCAGGCTTCCCGGGGCCCGGGCGCGGAACGTGACTCCGCCCAAGGACGCGGCCCATTCCCCCGGGCCGCACGCGCCGCTCTCGAGTCCGGGAACCCGCACCTCCGCCATGGCCTCGAAGTGCATCGACCCGGCCCAGTACGTGTAGCCCACGGCGAGCGTCCGTCCGCTCACCCGCAGCTCCAGGGATTCGCCGCAGGCCGGGCACCGCGCCCCCACGGAGTCACACACGGGGTTGTAGCCTTCGACGCTCGCGAGGAGGTCCGCGGCCTCGACGTCTGCCTTGCAGGAGAGACAGGAAACCCGGCTTGACCTCTTCACGCCGCGAGTTTATCGATCGGTACACTGGGCGCGCATGGCCCGGAGAAGGGGACCCGCCCGGCGCAAGACCGACCGCCCGAGTCCGGCCCCGCCCCGGGCCGCCCGGGTCGCCGGGACCCTTCCCGTGTTCGCATTCATGGCCTGCTTCTGCTCGGTGCGGTTCGGCGACAGCCTCGGGACGCTCGCGGACTACGCGAAGATCGTGAAGCCCGCTCGCGCGACACTGCGGTCCACGGTCGTGAAGGAGTGGATCCCGGGCGGCAACCACTGGAGCGCTTTCGGCACGTTCGACATCGTCGCCGGGGATTACTCAGGCTCGGCAGAGGGGAGCCTCATCCCGCGGAGCTTCTACAGTGGCAAGCCCCGCAGATACCGGGTTCCCCGCGCCGAGGCAGAGACCTTCCTGCCCAAATGGGTGTTGGGCCGCACGTACGATGGTTACTGGAATCCCGAGAATCCGACGGGCGTGTTCTTCGATCCCGTCGATCCCGGGAGCGTGAGGCGGCTCGTCCGGGCGTTTCGCATCGCCGCGGGCGCGCTCTTCATCGCGGCGCTCCTGGCCTGGCGCATGGCGCGGCAGAAGCCGCACCATGCCTGATCAGAACCGGAAGAAGAGGCCCCCCGTGAAGGAGCTGATCCGGATCCTCGGTCCGCTCTGTCCGGTGCCGCTCCGGTACTGAACGCCTTCCCACCCGAGCTTCACTCCACTGTGCTCGGTGAACAGATACCCAAGCTCGGCGCGCCCCTTGGCCATGTCACCGTCGAGCGAGTAGCCTAGTTTGAGGTCGGCAAACAGACGCTGCTTTCGGTCGTGGACGTTGAAGTTGAGGGTGGGGATCGGGAGCATCCGATTCGATTCGGTGTCTCCCAGGATCTCCCCTGACGGAGACGACAGAAAGGCCCTTCCACGAACGTCGATGAAATCGAGATCCGCACCGGGACCGATCGACAGCGTCGAGGTCCGGAAGAGGTCGTATCTGAACGACGTCGAGAAATTCCTGTACGAGGTCGTCAGGAAAAGCGATGAGCTCGCCGGGACCAGGGATCGAGCTGCAGAGGGCAACGATGAGCCGGGCAAGGACCCGTAGAACGACGACTCGTCGAACGTCGCCTCGATACGGAAGCGATCGGCGATGTACCGGAATCGAGGCTGGAAGTTCGTCTTGGCCCCGCCGAGACCCGAGAGGCTCAAGGTGAGCGGCGTCCGGGAATCGACGAGCGAGAGACCCATCGTTCCGTAAGAACGTGACTGGCTCACGCCCGCGTCGATGACGAAGCCCGCGGGCTGCGCCAGAAGCGCTCCGCACGGGAGCCCGATGGACAGACCGAGGGCGAGGACGACGCGTTTCCGCAATCTCATGGATCTCCTCTTTCTTCCGAGATCTCGCTCGGAGAAGCCTGCCGGATCGACGCGTCGCGCACGAGTAGGAGCAACTCGCGGGCCAAAGACAAGCAGCGTCGCCGAGGCCCGGCAGTTGCCGGGCTTCACGCGACGCGGAGAGAGGTCTGCGGCGGGACGCCGCCGCTCACCAGATGCGGACGCGGTCCTTTGGCGCGAGGTACAGAGCCTGTCCCGGCTTCACGTCGAAGGCCTCGTACCAGGCGTCCAGGTTGCGCGACGTCAACGTGCGGTACTCCGACGGTGAGTGCGAGTCCGTGAGGACCTGGCGGCGCAGCGAGGCCTCGCGGCGCTTCTGCCGCCAGCTCTGCCCGAACGCCACGAAGAACTGTTGGTCGCCCGTGAGCCCCTGCACCGTGGCCGCGGGCTTGCCACCGAGCGACATGCGGTACGCGTCGAACGCCGCCGCGAGGCCGGCGACGTCGGCGATGTTCTCGCTCAGCGTGAGCGTGCCGTTGACCGCGAGGTCGGGGAACGGCTTGTAGGCGTCGTACTGCTTCACGAGCCTCGCTGCCGAGGTCTTGAAGTGCGCGAAGTCGTCCTTCGTCCACCAGTTCGCGAGACGGCCCTTCTCGTCGAAGAGCGCGCCCTGGTCGTCGAAGCTGTGGCTGATCTCGTGGCCGATGACGGCGCCGATCGCGCCGTAGTTCATCACCGCGGGCCGGTTGGGATCGAAGTACGGCGGCTGCAGGATCGCCGCGGGGAAGTTCATGGCGTTCATCGCGGGGAGGTTCACGGCGTTCACGGTCTGGGGCGTCATCACCCACTCGCCGCGGTCCACGGGCTTCCCGAGCTTCGCGAGGTTCCGCGCGAGTTCGTGCTTCTCGGCCCGGTCCGCGTTGCCCAGCGCGTCGCCGCGCACGATCTTCAGGCCCGAGTAGTCGCGCCAGGTGTCCGGATAGCCCACGCCGACCTTCAGGATCGCGAGCTTCGCCCTGGCCTTCGCCTTCGTCGCGGGCGTCATCCAGTCGAGCGCGTCGATGCGCTTCCCGAACGCCGCCTGGATGTTCTTCACGAGCTCCGCGACCGCGGCCTTCGACGCGGCGGGAAAGTACCGCTCCACGTAAAGCTTGCCGACGGCCTCACCGAGCGCGAGGTTCGTGGAGTCGATCGACCGCTTCCAGCGCTCGCGCTGCTGCGGCGTGCCCGAGAGCGTCTTGCCGTAGAACGCGAAGCGCTCGTCGGCGAAGGCCTTCGGAAGGTGCTCCGCGCGGCGGTCGATCGCGTGGTACGCGAGGTAGTCCTTCCACACGTCGAGGGGCTCTTTCGCGACGAGCGCGGAGATCCCCGTGACGGCCGTGGGCTGCCACAGCACGAGCTCCTTTTCCTTCGCGAGCCCCGCGGCCTCGAGGAACACGGCCCAGTCGAGCCCGGGTGCCTTCGCGTCGAGGTCTTTCCGGGCGATGGGGTTGTTGCCCTTCGTGACGTCCTCCGAGGCCTCGCGGCTCACATGGGCCTCGGCGATCTTCCGCTCCAGCTCGAACACCTTCGCGGCCCGCGCCTCGGAGTCGGAAAACCCGGCCAGCTTCAGCACCGTCGCGATGTGGGCCTGGTAGGCCTTGCGGAGGTCGGCCATGCGCTGAGAGGAGTCGAGGTAGTACTCGCGGTTGGGCATTCCCAGGCCGCCCTGGAGCAGGAACGCCGAGTAGCGCGCCGGGTCGTTCAGGTTCTGCGCGACCCAGAGACCGAAGAGGTTCTCGGTCTCGAAGTTCGTGGAGTTGAAGGCGTCCACGTCGGCGCGAACGGACTCGCCCAGTGCCCTCGCGAGAGCCTTGCGGTCGGCCAGCTTCGCGAGCGCGTCGAGATGCGGCTTGAGCGGCGCGAGGCCTTTTGCTTCGATCGCGGCCTCGTCGAGGAAGCTCTGGTACGCGTCGCCCACCTTCTGCGCGTCCGAGCCCTCTGGGGCCTTCGTCTTCGCGAGCTCTTGGATGAGGTCGGCCGTGCGCTTGTTGGTCAGCTCGCTCACGATGGTGCCCGCGCCGTAAGAGCTGCGATCTGCCGGGATCTCCGCGGTGCGGAGCCACGTCCCGTTCGTGTACTTGAAGAAGTCGTTCCCGGGCAGGACGGCCTTGTCCATGCCGTCGAGATCTAGACCGCCAGCGGACGCGGTCGCCGTGCCGGCCGACGCTCGGGGCGGCTCGGCGTTCACCAGAACGGGAGAGGCGACGAGCCCCAGGACGAGGGCGACCGATCGCCGGGATGGGCTTCGAAACTTACGCATGAAGGCTCCTTGACGCAGCCCGATACGGGCGGGGGGCATGAGTGTTTCACGCCCGTCCCGCCCCAAGGGCCTTTCGTCACGAACCCGGAGGAAGCCGGATCCGGTTCTGCCGGAGGATGCGCAGCAACCTCGCCAGGAAGGCCCTCACGCGAGAACTTCCTTGCGGAGGCGCGTCAGCCGCTCCTCGACGGCGTGGTCGACCATGGTGCGTTCCACGCGCCGGAGGAGCGCTTCGCCGGACATCTCGTCCTCCATCTGCGAGAGGGCGCGCTGGGTGGCCGCGGCCTCCTCCACGCGCTCGGCGAGACGTCCGAACTCCCCTTCGAGCGCCGAGGTCTCGACCCGCGACAGCACGCGGCCCATGGCCTGGCGCGCCTCCCCCTGGCGAATGCGGGCCTGGAGGAGCACGAGGCGCGCCCGGGCGTGATCCACGCGTTCCGACATGCGCGCCACCTGCTCACGCACCTCGCCGGTGTCCTTGCTCTGGGTCTCGAGCTGCCGGCTCAGCGCCTCGCGCTGGCGCTCGGCCCGCTCGGCCCGACGCAGGCAGTCGCGGGCGTCCTCCTCGTGGCCGGTGGCGAGCGCCGGACCGGCCGCGCGGGACCACGTTTCCGCATCTTCCCGAAGACCCGCGATGCGGGCCCTCAGCCGGTCCTCGGCCGCGATCGCTCGGGCGGCCGCGTGCCGGGCCGCGGCCAGCTCCTCCTCCATGTCGAGGACGAGCTGATGCAGGCTCCTCTCGGGATCCTCGATGGAATCCAGAAGGGCGTTGAGGCTGCTCTTGACGAGCAACGTGAAGCGTTCGGCGACGTTCATGAGAGAGCTCCTTTCGGGTTGGACCAGCCCTGGACCTCGGAAGCGAAGACGCGGAGCCGCTGCAACACCCCTTCACGGCGCCACTCGAGCGCCGCGGCCGCGGCCATGAGAAGCAGCCCGAGAAGCGCGCCGATGGCCCACAGATAGACGGGCTCCTCGCGCTGAACCTTGAGCACGAAGCACAGGAGATCGACGAGGAAGGCCGCGCTCGACACGGTGAGGAGCGACCGGCTCCGGAGCTGGAAGCTCGCCGCCCCGAAGGCCAGCGCGAGCACGAGGAGCACCGCCTGCCAGCCCCAGGCCAGATCGTTGCGGAGCGCGAGCACCGGAGCGAGGTAGAGGAACGCGGCGCCCGCCGTGAACAGCTTGCGCGAGAGCTCCCAGCCCGCTTCCTTTCGCAGGAGCTGCGAGAGCGCGATGAGGACGACGCCCGGCGCCACCACGTGGAGCTCCGGACCCGCCGCGTCGATCACGTGGACGAGCGTCGCGAGCGCGGCCCCCAGAAGGCCCGCGGACAGCAGCGAGGCCGGGATGCGCCTTACGTCCCGCGAGGCGACGACGGCGAAGAAGCCCGAGGCGAGGAAGGCCGGCGCGATGCGGAACCACACGTCGGACCCGCCTGAGAGCGCGCGCACGAGGCCCAGAGCGCTGCCCAGAAGCGGCAGGACGAACGCGCTCGCGAGGAGCGACGTCTCGAACACGGCCCGCCGGTCGGTGCGCGCCACGAGGCGCGCCGCCGCGTAGAACGCCACGCCCGAGAGCAGCAGGATCCACGGCGAGCGGCCCGCACCCATCTGGAGGAAGCCGCACGCGATGGACTCGACGAGCGCGAGCCCGACGAAGGCCTGGAGGAGCCAGGCGTGAACCTCCTGGCGCTGCCGATACGCGACGAGGCCGTGACGCAGCGCGGCGAGCACCGCGCACGCGATGAGGGAACCGTGCGCGAGCGAAGAGACCTGCTCGGGGTGCAGCGCCATCGCCGCGAAGAGGGCAGCGAGGAGCGACGACAGCATCGTGGCGACAGTCGACAGCTCTTCGGAGAGCCGCCCGTCCCAGGCATCGTGGAGGGCGAGCCACGCGAGCGCGAGAACTGCCAGGACCGGATAGAGGCCGGGCAGGAGCGCGAACGTCGCGGCCAGCAGCTGGCCCGGGCCGAGCAGCGCGACGGGCAGCTGCGCGAGCACGAGGAGAAGCAACCCGAGGGGTTTGCGAAGCGGCACGTGCCCGGCCTTGCCCGCGTCCTCACCCAGGTTGAAGACGAGAACGACGTTCAGGAGGCACAGAGCCAGCGCCATGGGACCGCCCGCGTAGAGACCGGCGATCACCGCGAGGAGAGACCAGGCGGCCAGGAGCCACGCCAGCGAGCGCTCGGCCGTCTCGGTGTCACCCTCCTTCGAGGCCTCGCGGGACTCGGCGAAGAACGTGTTCGCCCGGCCGAGCCAAGCGGCCGCGCTCCCATCGCGCAGGGCGCGCAGAACGAGGCCGAGAGAGAGACCCGTCACGAACAGCGCCGAGACCGCGCCGGGCAGGAGGCCCACGGCGAAGAGCTGTACGGCGGGAAACGCGACGAGGAGCCCCAGCGCGAGGCGCTGCGCGCGCGGGTCCTTGCGGAACTCCTGCGAAAGCAGCCAGAGAGCGACGGCCACCAGCGCGAGCGGGCTCGGGCCGAAGGACGGCAGAGGCACCCGTCCGTGCGAAGCGTCGAAGAGGAGGCCGGGAGCCGCCGACACGGCTCCCAGGAGGTTCGCGCTGAGCCAGATCAGGGCGAACGGGCCGTGGAGCAGCCCCGCAGCCTTGCCCGCCGTGCGGAGCGCGGGCTGGGCCATGCGCTGCGCGACGTACCCGAGCACGAAGAGCGCGAGCGTCACGCCCGCGCCGAACGTGACGAACCC
>CAZXSG010000136.1:0-8056 GCA_964643185.1 uncultured Holophagales bacterium | reverse complement strand
GCGGGGGGGGGGTGGGCGGGGCGGTCCCGCGGCGAGGGAAGGGAGGGGGGTCAGAAGCGCGTCCGTGCGCGTCGTGAGAAGTCACGCCGCGAGGTTGCGGCGGGCGCGTTCCACGAGCGCAGCGCTGCGGGGCCACTCGACCAGATACTGAGTTCCGAGCGCTGCGCATTCGAGGATGTCGGGCTGTGGGGCCGCCTTATCCACGACGCGCACGAACCCCACCGCGAGAGCCACGGCCGCGAAATCGTGCTTCTGGAGCGCTCCCAGGCCCGCGAGGAGTCCGTCGCGCCGCAGGGCCGGAACCGCCTCCTTCGTGCGGAAGGCGGTCTCCTTCGCGAGCGCCGCCGCGAGGGCCGGAACTGTCGAAGGACGTGCGAGGAGAGCGTCGAGCGGACCCGTGCGGGGCGCGAGCAGCTCGCGGGCCGAGCCGCCGCCCACCGGATCCGTCATCCACTTCGCGTACTCCTCGCGGATCGCCCGGAGCGCGATTTTCTCGGACGGTTCCGACACGGCAGCGGGCGAAACCGCCGGGCCGGCGGCCCGGGTCGGTACGACGAGCGCGACGACCACTTGCGTCGGAGCGGGCAGAGCGGGAACGGGCGTCGGGGGCACGACGACGGCTACATGAGCCGTGGGAACCGGTGTGGCCACGGCGATCGCGAGCCCAGGCGTCGGCGTCGGCGGCGGCCTCTTGGCGAGGAGCAACGCGCGCCGCCGGGAGAGATCGGTCCATTCCTCCTGCCAGCCCTTGATGACCCCGAACGACTCCGATTTCTCGAAGCTCAGGAGAGCCTGGTCGTCGAGCCCGAGCTCCATCTGCGCCCGGCCCAGCCAGTAGTACGGGTCGTAGCGTTCGGCGAGGTACCGCGACTCGGTCCCCTGCCTCTCGACGGGCTCGGTCGCCCCGCGGTCGATGGCCTGCTTCAAGAGCTGCGCGCCCTTCTTGTGATTGCCCTTGCGGATGAGGTCACGCGCCTCCTCGTACAGGTCCGCGGCCTTCTGATCCCGGCTGTCGGCCCTCAGGAGACCCGGAAACAGCAGAACGAGCGAGAGCGACAGGGCCAGGGCGACCTTTCGAAGCCTGAAAAGTGCGGCGCCCGTCACGAGGTTGGAAGTGTACGCGCGCGCATAATCGATCGAGAATGGCGACCGCCCTTCCAGCCCGGTTCGGGCCCTACCGCCCCCTGCGAAAGCTGGGGCAGGGAGGCATGGGCGTCGTCTACGCCGCACAGGACGAGCGCACGCCGGCCCGCGTCGTCGCGCTCAAGGTGCTGCTCACCGGTCCGGCGCGTGAGCTGGACGACTCGGGACGCCGCTTCCTGAGGGAGGCGCGCATCCTCGAGAAGCTGCGGCATCCCAACATCGTGACGTTCTACGACATCGGGGTCACGAACGGGCAGACCTGGTTCGCCATGGAGCTCCTCGAAGGGCGCACGCTCTCAGCCTACATGGGCCGCACGTGGAGGGAGCTGCTGCCGTTCTTCGTGCAGGTGTGCCGCGGGCTCGAATACCTCGCCACGCAGTCCATCGTGCACCGCGACCTCTCGCTCGACAACGTGTTCGTGCTCGAGGCGGGGAACAAGCGCATCGCGAAGATTCTCGATTTCGGCATCGCGAAGTGGACGGAGAGCGAAGAGACGCTGCACGATTTCACGAAGACGGGGCTGCTCATGGGAAAGCCCTACTACTGGTCGCCGGAGCAGCTCGGCTCGCTCCCCACGGGCCAGAAGATGGACTTCCGGAGCGACATGTACGCCCTCGGCGTGATGTTCTACCGGCTGCTCTCGCGGGAGCTCCCCATCAACGGCGACTCACCCCTTGCGTTCGCCTCCGCGCACCTCACGGACACCCCGGCCCCGCTCGTGGCCGCGCCGGGCAACCCCGAGCTGCCCCCGGCGCTGATCTCGCTCGTGATGCGCATGCTCGAGAAGGACCGCGAGGCGCGTCCACAGTCCTACGCGGAGATCATCGGCATCCTGCGGTCCGAGCTCGGCGAGACGGTCGACGAGCTGCTGGGCATCGAGGCCCCCATCGCTTTCCCCGATCGCCATCAGGCGGGCTCCGAGTCCATGGCCCTGCCTCCGCCGAACGTGCGGCGCACGCTGACCCGCCCGTGGGACGAGCCCGTGCTGGAAACCGGCGTCACCACCCGTCTCCCCGACGCGCCGGCCCGGCGGGGCCCCTGGGTGGCGGCGCTGGCGGCCGCCGCCGTGCTCCTCGTGGGCGGCGGACTCTGGCTCGCTCGTGAGCGCGGAACCGAGCCGCCACCACCGCCGCCAGCCAGAAGCACGAGCTCCCTCGCTATTGACGCGATGCCTTGGGCGCGCGTCACCTCCGTCACGGACCTGGCGACGAACCAGAAGGTGCCTCTGGCTGAAGGTCTCACGACCCCGGCCGTGCTGGACGTGCCTCCCGGCCGCTACGCCGTGGAGCTTCTCGAAGCCTCGACCGGCGCCACGAAGCGCGTCGAGATGAACGTTGCCGCCGAAGCCCGCACCGCCGAGATCGTGGCCTTCGCCTCCCCCGAAGACGCCCTTAAACTGCTCGAGCCCCCATCCAAATGAAGACCGAGAGAAGACCAAGAGGAGAGCGATCCGAGCGATGAGCGCCACGTCGAAAACCATCCGTCTCGCGTCCCTGATCGGTGGGCTGACCCTCACCGCGCTCCCTGCGCGCGCGCAGTTCGATTCGCCCCTTCTCTCGCGAATCCAGCTCAACCTCGTGAACCCGGGAGGCAAGTCGCTCGCGATGGGCGGCGCCTTCGTCTCGATCGCCGACGACGCCACGGCCGCGCTCGCGAACCCCGCGGGCGTCGCGCAGCTCGGCACGTATCAGGTCGGCATCTCGGGCAAGCAGTTCCGCTTCGAGCCCACGCTTCAGAACTCCAACTACGCGCAGGGCACCGGGGGCGCCTACTCGCTCATCGAGAGCAACGAGTACACCCTCACCGGAAAGCGAAACGAGGCCGAGTTCTTCTCCATCGTCGCGCCCGTCACGAAGAACATCTCGATCGCCGCCTATGGCGCCACGAACCTGCGCTACCGCATCGACACCGAGAACGACCTCGACCCCACCTATCGCGTCTTCTTCTTCAGCCGGTTCGGCGTCGCCAACTCCCTCGACGAGGAGGGCGGCGTCGACGTGCGCAACTCGCTGTACGGGCTCTCCCTCGGAATGCGCTTCGACGCCCTCACGGTCGGCGCCGGAATCACCGTGAACCAGCTCCGCTACGAGCTCTTCGGCGTGGGCGGCGCGTCCTCGTACCGCCAGATCGCGGACGCCAACAACACCACGCGCATCTCGGCCGACATCTCGACGGACGTCACCTCGTCGCGCCGGCTGGGCTTCATCGGCGGCATCCGCTACGACCTCTTCGAGCGCGGAGCCCTTTCGATCGGTGCCGTGTATCGCCGTCAGCCGGGCTACGAGGTCTCCTACACGGTGCGCGGCACGACGGCGAGCTCGACGTTCCTCTTCAGCTGCGGCCAGGACGATCCCAGCATCCCGGGAAGCGGCGCCAGCGCATGCGGCCGCTTCAAGGTGCCGGACGACTTCTCCGTGGGCCTCTCGGGCCGTCCGGTTCCCGATCTCCTTCTCGCCGTGGACGTCCAGCGGATCCTCTACTCGCAGCTCAACGACGGCTTCGTGCCCGTCTTCGCGTTCTGCGGTTCGGGAGCCTGCACCCCGTCGACCCGGACGATCACCCGCGGCACCTCCGACGACGGCACGCTCCTCCGCTTCGGAGCCGAGTACACGCTGCGCCTCTCGAGGGCCACGCTCGTGTTCCTCAGGGCCGGCTACTACCGCGAGCCCGCGCACGGCAACAAGCTGGCGCTCTACCCCGACGTGAACCGCGACCGGCAACCCGATTCGGACGTTCCCCTCGACGTCACCGCCCCGCCCTACACCGCGGCCTACGCGTCGACGTTCGACGGCGGGCGCGACGAGAACCACGTGTCGTTCGGCGTCGGCGTCTCGATGAGCCGCGCGTTCTCCCTCGACCTCGCGGCCGATCTGGGCGACACGACGAAGTCCTTCGTCGCGTCCGCCTTCTACCGATTCTGAACAGGAACAGCATGCGCATCAGCCTCCCCCGTCCGCTCGTCCTCGCGACCTTCGTGGCTCTCGCCGCCGTCCTCGGCGTCACAGGCCGGCCCCTCGAGGCCCAGGGCGGCCCCTCGCTCACCGTGACGATCTCGGGTCCGACGGGAACGATCCTCTCGGGCGCCCAGACGACGTACACCGCGAACGTGACGGGCGGCAACGGGGGCTACACCTACGCCTGGACGTTCGGGGACGGCCGCTCGGGTACCGGAAATCCGATCACGACCTCCTGGACCATGCAAGGGAGCTACACGCTCACGTGCGTCGTCCGCGACGTGGAGGGCTTCACGGGCACGGCCAGCCGCACGGTCACGGTCGTGAGATCGCCCACGCTCACGATCACCCCCGGGAACCCGGTCCTCTACAAAGGCGGCTCGGTGCTTCTCAGGGTCTTCATGAACACCCTGCAGACCACGAACACGACCGTCACGATCGTCTCGGCCGATTCCAGCATCGCCACGGTCACGCCGAGCGTCCTGATTCCTCCGGGAGACAACTCCACCCTGTTCGAGGTGGAAGCCAAGGCGGTGGGATCCACCCGCATCACGGCCAGCCTCCCCGCGGCCCTCGGCGGCGGCAGCGCATCGACGACCGTCACCGTGACCATCGGGCCGCTGCTCTCGATCACCCCGCTCGCCGCGTACGCGGCGCTCGGGAACTCGTTCAACTACACTGTCACGCTTTCGGACAAGCAGGCCACCAACACGTCGATCTCGCTCTCGAGCCTGAACATCCTCGTCGCCAGCATGCCGCCCACCGTGATCCTTCCTGCCGGCGCCAATTCCGTGAGCTTCCCGGTCAAGGGCGAAGCTCTCGGCACCACGACGATCCGGGCGACGCTCCCCCCCGAGCTGGGCGGTACGTTCGTCACGGCCGCGTTCACCGTGGGAGCCGCCACGTTCCCGACCCTCACCCTCAGCCCCTCGTCGCTCACGCTCGCGCCCGGAGATACAGGGCGAGTCACCGCGACGCTGAGCACCGCCATCGACGGCGGCGTCACGGTCACGCTCTCGAGCTCGAACCCCGGCGTCGCGACGGTGCCCGCGTCCGTCCCGATCACGCCCGTGAACCTCACCGCGAGCTTCGACGTGAAGGCGCTCGCGCCCGGCGCCACGACGCTCACCGCAACCCTGCCCGCGAATCTGGGCGGGGGCTCGTGGACCCTGCCCGTGCAGGTCACCGGCTGCGCGGCGGCCGGCGCACCCACGATCTCCGTAGGTCCGCCGCGCATTCCGGGTGGCTCGAACCTCCTCGTGAAGTGGACGGCCGCCTCGAACCTCACGGGCTCCTATCTCGTCGAGGCGTCGACGAACGCGGCCTTCACGGCGCCGCTATTCTTCACCGCGCGCACGAAGGCCCTCTCGGCCCTCGTTCCGACCAGCTCCGTCTCCACGGAGCAGGTCCTCTACGTTCGCGTCAAGGCCATTCAGGACTGCGGGACGGTCACGCCCTCGGCCGTCGTCACGGTGCGGCTCTCGCCGGTGATCGCGCGCTTCCTGTTCACGCGGGGCGCCGCCCCGCTCGGCGCGCGCGTCGGGAGCACCCCACCGTCCACGACCGTCGTCGTGAGGAACGCCGGCGGCGCTTCCGGCAAGATCCCGCTCCTGGCCCGCGGCAGGTTCTTCGATGTGTCCCCCGTCGAGGCCGAGACCCCCGCGGGCGGCGAGACCACGCTGACCCTCACGGCGCGCGCGAGCGCGCTGACGGTGCCGGCAGCTCTCGTGGGAGCGCTCGAGGGCAGCTCGGGCAACCTGAAGATCGCGACCTCGGTGACCCTCACCGTCACGGCCCAGGAACCCGGCGGGAACGCCGGCCGCAAGGCGCGCGCGACGGCGACGACGGTGCTCTTCCAGGCGCCGGAGGGCCAGAACCCGGCGCCGCAGACGATCGACGTCTCGATCCCGAGCCTCGCCGCCGGGCAGACGCTCGAGCTCGCTCCTCGCATCGGTCCCGGTGGAAACTGGCTCGACGTGGCCGGCTCCTTCGTGGTGCCGCCCTCGGGAACCGTGCGTCTCACGCTCTCGGTGGATCGCAGCCGCCGCACGGAGAGCGACGGTCCCACGCCGCCCTATCGCACGCTGCTGACGCTCCAGCCCGTGGGTGCGGGGCCGGAGGACGCGGCCGTGATCGAGGTCCTGGACGCCCCGCGTCCCAACGTGACCGCGGGCGGAGGCCGCGACGCGAGTCGCGCGGCCGCGCCAGCGCTCTCGGGCGGGTCGTTCATCGTGCCCGTTTGCGTGAAGAGCGGCGGCAGCTTCGGAGCAGCGTTCTTCTCCGACGGCTGGGTGCGCAACATCACGAGCGAGCCCGTGATCGCCGACTTCTACTACACGCCCGACGGCAAGGACGGGCTCACCGACAGCGGCGTTCTCAAGTCCACCATCACGGTTCCCGGCAGCACCACCGTGCGGCTCTCCGACATGCTCGCCGCGCTCTTCGACGTCACGGGCTCCGGCCAGGTCGAGCTCCGTACGGAGTCCCCGGAGGCGCTCACGCTCCGCACGGCCGTGGAATCCGTCACGGGCGGCGACCCCGCCCTGCGCTTCGGCACCGAGATCCCGACGGTCGCCTCGGGCAGCGGCACGGGCCGGGGCCTCTCCCCGCTCGTGATCCCCGGGATCCGAGGCGACGCCACGTTCCGGACTAACCTGCTCCTCGCCGAGACGACGGGCGCCCCCGTGGACGTTCTGATCTCGGTGTACGACGCGCTCGGCACGCGGATCGGCTCAACCACCTCGAGCGTTCCCGCGTACGGCAAGGTCCAGATCAACGGGCTCGTCACGGCCGTCTCGGCCGGCGCGACCCTGGCGCTCGGCTCGGCCGAGGTCTCGGTGACGGCCGGCTCGGGGCGCGTCGTTCCGCTCGCGACGGTGCTCGACAACCGCTCCAACAGCTTCTCCGCTCTGCGCGGAAATACCGTTGGGGGTGAAGCGAGCCGCTCGGCGCTCGACGTTCCGACGAGCTACGCGGTGCCCGCCGCGGTGCGCACGCTCGGCGCTTTCAACACGCAGTTCCTGACGGGCCTGACGCTCGTGAACGGCGTGGGCTCGCCCGCGCGGCTCACGCTCTCGTACATCTACGTGGACCAGGACGATTTCAACCAGGTGAAGACGGTCGCCAAGGACGTCACGATTCCGGGCCGCGGCTCCCTGCCCGTCGACAAGGCCGACGACGTGATCCTCAACCTCTTCGGCGTCGGCAACCGCTCGTACGGCTGGATCAAGATCGAGGGCGACATCCTGAAGATCACGGCCTCGGGCGCGATCTCGGCGCCCGTCGATCCCACCAATCCGGTCTCGGGGCTCAAGACCGCGCAGGTCGAGGGCGTCACCTCGAACTCGCCCGACATCCTCGTGACGGGCGACCTCGAGCAGCGTTTCGCGGGCGTCGAGAAGAGCGTCGCCAAGCGCACGAATCTCGTCCTCGTGGAGACGGCCGGAGCGTCCTGCGACGTGCGCGTGCGCCTCTACACGCCGGCGGGCGATCTGGTCGGCGAGAGGATCGTCTCCCTTGCTCCTCTGCAGTACCTGCAGATCACCGACGTCTTCGGCCTCGACGGCGTCGGCCTCGGCGACGGGCCCTTCCAGAACTTCGAGGTCACGGCCCAGGTCGTGGCGGGCGAGGGCCGCCCCGTCGCGCTCGCGACCGTGAACGACAACATCTCTCGGAACCCCGAAATCTTCCTGCTCAAGGAAAGCGGAACCCCGGTCTCGACCATCGGATTCTGAGGACGCCGATGCCCCTGAAGCCCCAGCTCGCACGGTGCACGCTCGACGCGTGCATCTACCGGGAGATGTTCGATGCGGTGTCGGACATCCTCTACGTGCGGGATCTCAAGGGCGTCATCCTCGACATCAACGAAGCGGGAGCCCGTTTCTTCGGGCTCCCGAAAATCGCCCTCGTGGGCAAACCGGTCCAAAGGGAACCGGCCGACGACCGCCCCAGGAGCCCC
>CAZXSG010000135.1:0-8089 GCA_964643185.1 uncultured Holophagales bacterium | reverse complement strand
CGACCCGGCAGCCTGGAGTTGGCGAAGCCTGAGCTCGTGCCACGAGCTCGTGGTGACCACCCGGCAGGCCGAACCCGCGCAGTAGCGCCTCCCGACGTCGGCCCGGCCCAGGAGTGCTTCTACGTTCGCGGTGACCGACGGAAGACGCCCGGGGACGACCAGGTAGATGGCGGACGCCTCGGCCGGAGACGGGCCGAGGGCCAAGAGCGCTGTCGCCAGCACGAGAACGAGCCTGGTCACGTTCATGGGCTTCCTCCGACACTCGCCTGCAGCGACGTCTCCTGGGAGTGTCGCGCAGCTGGTGAAACCAACAGGACCGTATCTGACTACACTGCGGCTGTGACGGCCGTGACCGACGCGCGGGCAGCTCAATCTCTCGGCGAGCGGGTGCTTCTCGGGGAGGTCTCCGCGGTCGCGCGGGCGATCTCGTGGGCCGAGCGCGGCG
Source organism: uncultured Holophagales bacterium (assembly GCA_964643185.1). GTDB lineage: Bacteria > Acidobacteriota > Thermoanaerobaculia > UBA5066 > UBA5066 > JAEUQS01. The sequence goes on along the minus strand of CAZXSG010000135.1, from coordinate 7,644 downwards.
ACGAGCGGTTCGGCTCCGTGCTCGACGCGATTCACCCGAAGACGGGCCGCGCCCGTGTCACGGGCCTCACCGGTGCCCCGGGCGCGGGGAAGTCGACGCTCACGGCGGCTCTCGCGAAAGAGGCCCGCGCGACCGGCGTGCGCGTCGCGATCCTCGCGGTGGATCCCACGTCGCCCTTCTCGGGCGGCGCGCTCCTCGGCGACCGCGTCCGCATGCACGAGCTGGAAGGCGACGAGGGCGTCCTCATCCGCTCGATGGCGACGCGCGGCGCGACGGGCGGCCTCGCGCGCGCCGCGGCCGACGCGGTGGACGTGCTGGATGCCGCGGGCTACGGCGAGATCTTCGTGGAGACCGTGGGCGTGGGGCAGGATGAGGTGGACGTCTTCCGCCTCGCCGACACCTGCGTCGTCGTGCTCACGCCGGGCATGGGCGACGACGTGCAGGCGATCAAGGCCGGCCTCATGGAGATCGCAGACGTCTTCGTCGTCAACAAGGCCGACCGCGAAGGCGCCGACCGCACGGTGCGCGAGGTACGCGAAATGCTCAGCCTCGGCGAGACGCCAGCGTTCGAGCCGCGCATCGTGTCGACGATCGCGCGCGACGGCACGGGTGTTCCCGAGCTCTTCTCGGCAATCCTCGAGCACCGGACGTTCCTGGATGGTCCCGAGGGCGCCCCGCGTCGCGGAATCCGGGTGAAGGAGCGCGTCGCGGCGATCCTGAAGGAGAGGCTCCTCGCGAAGCTCGAAGCCCTCTCCGACGAGAGGCCCGACGTTGCGTCGCTCCTCGCGCGCGTCGCGGCGCGCGAGCTGTCTCCGCGAGCGGCCGCAGAACAGCTCGTGGCGCATCGCGCGGCGCCGGCCAGCGGCATCGTGAAGATCGCCCACCTCGGTGTCGCCGTCGCGTCGGTCGAGAAAGGCGGCGGGTTCTACGACCTTCTCGGCCTTCTCGAAACGCATCGCGAAGAGGTCGCGAGCCAGAAGGTCCTCACGTCGTTCCGGCCCGTCGGTGAGTCGTTCTTCGAGCTCCTCGAGCCCACATCGCCCGAGAGCGCCATCGCGAAGTTCCTCGAGAAGCGCGGCCCCGGAATCCACCACGTGTGCCTCGAGGTGACGGACATCCACGCGGCGCTCGCGCGGCTCAAGGCCGCGGGCGTGAGGCTCGTGCACGAGACCCCGTTCGAGGGCGCGCACGACTGCCTCGTCGCGTTCATCCACCCCGCGTCGACGGGCGGCATCCTGCTGGAGCTCTCGCAGCCTCAGCCCCGGCGTTAGCTATTGGTACCGCTCAACACTTCCGGGTGTGACAGTAAGGTTTCTGCTCCCGTTGCTTCTCGCCGCGAGCCCTCTTCTCGCGGATGACCCCATCCAGCCTGTGACGGTTTTCGAGATCGCCCCCGGCTCCGAGGACTCAAACCCCGGATCCTTGACGGCCCTCGGCAAAGGCGTCGTTTTCACCGCTTCGACCTCGGAGTACGGTGCCGAGGTCTTCGTCAGCGATGGGACCGCTGAGGGAACGCGGTTGCTCGCAGACCTGGTTCCGGGGCCCGCGAGCTCGAATCCTCGATCCTTCGTGAGGGTCGGCGACCTCGTGTACTTCACGGCCGAGAACGGGGCCGCTCGCCTCGATCTCTACGAGACCGACGGAGCCGGGGCGACGAGGGTGCTCACGAATATTCGATCTCTCTACGGAAACACAGGCCCGCTGCTTCTCATCGAGAAGGGCGGTGAGGACCCCCGCCTCGTTGCCTTCGACCCGCCGAGCCGGCATGAGGTCGTCCTCCGACGCACGGATCCCTGGACGTACTCTGACTGGGGAGGGGACGGGCGGCTCCGTGTCCTTCGGACTCAGGCCGGCCCCGGACCGGCGGATGCGATGGTCACAGACGGGACTCTCGCGGGAACGTTCTTTCTGGGGATTGCTCCAGGCGACCGGGCGGCGTCGTATCTCGGCAAGCTGGCCATCCCAACAGAGAACCACCGGCTCATCGTGACCAACGGCCAGCTTGCTGGAACCCGGCTCTTTACCATTCTCGGTGGCCAGATCGGCAGAGTGGTCGGGACCGCCGGCCGGATCCTCTTTCTCGAGGGATCGGACGCTTCCGGGCAGGCCGGGCTCTGGGCGTTCGACGAGAAGGAGCACCTGACGCTGATCAAAGCCGGTGCTTTCCACGACGGACGAGGGGGCTTTGACAGGGGCGGGGTCGTGAATGGACGCTTCCTGTTCAGCGCAGGCGAGGTGGCCGGACCTCAGCTCGGGGAGCCCCACGGAACAGACGGGACCAAGGTCGAGCTCCTCGCGGATCTCGTGCCCGGACCTCCCCTGTACTGCGGTTCCGAGCCCGGCATCTGTTCCGGCGCCTCCCTACCGGGGTACTTCATCCCCTTCCGCCGGGAGACCTATTTCCTGGCGGGAGATCGCGATCGCATGCACGTCTGGCGCACCGACGGGACGTCTGAGCGTACGGTTCGCGTCACGGAAGCGCTCGGCACGCTTCGCGAGCTGGTGCCCGCTTCGGCGGGTCTCTTCGTTGCGGGGAACGAGCTGATGCTCCTGCCTCTCGCTCGAGAGACGTCGGTCAAGACGACCTCGCTGCCGTGCCGCCTGGCCGACTCCTCTGTTGCCGCTGGCGGCTCGGCCACGTTCGAGGTGGAGAAGCGGTGCGGCGTTCCCTCCAGAGCCTACTCGGTCGATCTGGTGCTTGCCGGCTCGGCGTCGGGTCGACTGCCGAGCACCGTTCGCCTTTCGGCGTCGGGAGCCGTTCCACCGGTCGAGTCGACCCTTCTCTTCGGGAAGCGCGTGACCCGGTCCACCCACAGCGTCGACATCGGGCCTCATGGGATCAGCGTTCACAACGAAGGTCCCGAGGCCGTGGAGATCTCGCTCGACGTGACCGGCTACGAAGCCCCGGCCTCTCAACCCCAGCCCCGCCGTTAGATCGCGGAGCCATTCGGCACTTCAGGTTGTGATCGCGCTTCCGTTAGCTCTCTCGGTCCTGCTGGCGACCGAAAGCCCGATCACCGTGTTCGATGTGAACCCGGGGCCCGAGGGCTCCCACCCGGAATCTCTCGTTGCCTTGGGAGACGGGGTCGTCTTCAGTGCCTACAGGCCCGATGTGGGGCGAGAGCTCTTCGTGAGCGATGGCACGGCGTCGGGCACTCGGCTGATCGCGGATCTCAACCCCGGCCCGTCGTCCTCCTTCCTCGGTCACCTCACGGCGCTCGGGAATTCCGTCTACTTCGCGTCCTTCGACGACCAGGGAACCCTCGGACTCTACGGGACGGATGGATCCGGCATCCAGCTCGTTCGAGCGCCCATACGGGTTCTCGGGCCGACGGTCGGAGCGAAACTCGTCGTCCTGACCGAGGATTTCAGGACCGTGTCGTTCGACCCGGTCACGGGCATAGAAGAGACCCTGTCCTCCACACCGGCGCTGTACCTGGAGGATCTCGGAGGGGACAGCCGTCTTCGCGTTCTGATGAGCAACCGGGTATCCGGGCCGGTTCCGCTCGTGACGGATGGGTCTCCGCGCGGAACGCTCGAGATCGATGTCAGGGTACGGGGCCACGCGATTCCCTACCAGGGGAAGCTTGCCGTCCTGACGGCGGACTCGAGGATCCTCGTGACGGATGGCCGGCCTTCTGGCACCCGATTCCTGAATGTCGCTGGTGTGCGCAGAATTCTGAAGGCCGCGGGCCGGTTCCTGTTCATCGACCTCCAGAACGACGGCATCGTCTCCGCTCTGGATGAACACGAGCGGATTCTGCCGCTCGGTGTGGATTCATTCGAAGGCGACTTGCTGGCTTCGTCGCGTACGGTAGGCGAGGTCAACGGGAGAATCCATTTCGCGGGCGGGCGTGCCACTGGCTCTCTCCGTGGTGAGCCGTACGGGACCGATGCCTCGAGCGCGGAGCTCCTCGGCGATCTCGTTCCTGGACCGGCCGTACAGTGTGCCGGACCCGTCGTGTACGTGTGCCGGGGCGCATCTCTGCCAAGGGACTTCGTTCCATTTCGACGCGTCAGCTACTTCATCGGGGGCGAGAGCGACGGTCTCGCCGTGTGGAGAACGGATGGCACTCTGCAGGGCACGACCCCGATCACGCCCACCGACTACCGTCTGCTCGACCACCCGATACTCGGAGCCAATGGGCTCTTCCTGGTGGCCGGACGAAGCCCGACGGGCTCCGAGCCCGCCTTCCTGCCCTTGTCTCTCCCGAAGGCGATCAAAGTACCCGTAGCCCCCTGCCGGCTCTGGAGCTCGGATCTTCTTCCCGGCACCAAGACGAACGTCGCTGTCGAGGGGCACTGCGGAGTCCCTGTTGGGGCGTACTCGGTCCAGATCGACCTGACCGCTACATTCCCCGACAGAACCGTGAGCACGGTGCGCCTTGCCGCATCGGGGGCCGTTCCTCCGGCCGCGGCGACCAGGTTCTTCGGGCCCAAGGCGTCGCGTGCGACCCAGACCGTCAACATCGGTCCGCATGGAATCACCGTGTGGAACGAGGGACCGGGGCCGGGAGCCATCCGGATCTCGCTCGACGTGTCGGGCTACGAGGCTCCGGAGAACTGACCAGCCTCACGCCCGCGGTTAGCTGCGGGCACGCTCCGACACTCCCCTGCATGACGGCTTCGTGGGCGCTCCCCGCCATCGCCTCGGCGCTCCTCGCGATCACCGACCCTGTCGTCGTGATCGATCTGAATCCCGGGCCCGAAAGCTCGAGCCCGGGGCCCCTGATTCCGCTGGGAAAGGGTGTGGTCTTCAGTGCGTTTCTCCCCGAAGTCGGGCGAGAGCTCTTCCTGAGCGACGGAACGGCCGCTGGGACCCGGCTGATCGCGGACCTGATTCCAGGCCCCGTTGGTTCCTATCCGGAGGAGCTGACGGCTCTCGGCGACGAGGTCTACTTCCGGGCTCGAGACGCAGACGGCCGCTGGGCCCTCTACGGAACGGACGGAGGCGACGTGAGGCTGGTTCGTCACGGAGTCCTTTCGTCCCTGACCGCACTGAACCACCCGAATGTCGGGGGACGCCTCATCTTTCGGGCGGAGGATGGGAGCATCGTCTCCCTCGACCCGCACGGGGGATTCGAGGAATACCTCACGAGGACGGTCAGCTACTACCCCGTTTCTGGCGACGGCCGTCTTCTCGCGTTGGCCGGGCACGGCGGGGACATCCTCGTGACGAATGGATCTCGGGACGGGACCCTCGTGATCGAAGGAGTCGATCTGGGCGGCTACCCGACGCCCTACCTGGGGAAGCTCGCGATCGTCACCATCGGCTGGCGGGTTCTCCTGACCGATGGCACCGCCTCAGGAACTCGATTCCTGCCTGTCGAAGCCGTCCGCTGGATTCTGGGCTCCGCGGGCCGAAACCTCTTCATGGCCAAACTTCAGGGAGGATCCGTCTTCGCTCTGGATGAGCACGATCGGACCCGTTCGCTGGGCGTCCCGTGGTTTCAGGATCAACCCAGATTCCTCGCCGGGCGGGTCAATGGGAGGTTTCTCTTCACAGGCGAGCGGCAACCCCATGCCCTCGAAGGCGAACCCTTCGGTACAGACGGCTCGAGCGCGGACCTTCTCGGCGACCTCGTTCCGGGCCCGGCGATCTACTGTGGCGGACCCACAGTCTACGTGTGCAGGGGGGCGTCGCTGCCACGCTCCTTCATGGAGGCCCGGCGTGTCACTTACTTCGTGGCGGGAGAGAGCGAACATCTTGCGATCTGGCGAACCGACGGCACGACCGAGGGAACGGCGCCCATCACGACCTCGGAGTACGTCGAGCTCGCGAACCCGGTGCTCACAGATCAGGGAATCTTCGTCGGAGCCCATCGCCGGGAGACGGGCTACGAGCCTGCGTTCCTGCCCTTGCACCTCCCCAAGGCGGTGCAGGTCCCTGTGGCCCCCTGCCGGCTCTGGAGCTCGGACGTCCTTCCCGGAACCAAGACGAACGTCGCTGTCGAGGGGCACTGCGGAGTCCCTGTTGGGGCGTACTCGGTCCAGATCGACCTGACCGCTACATTCCCCGACAGAACCGTGAGCACGGTGCGCCTTGCCGCATCGGGGGCCGTTCCTCCGGCCGCGGCGACCAGGTTCTTCGGGCCCAAGGCGTCGCGTGCGACCCAGACCGTCAACATCGGTCCGCATGGAATCACCGTGTGGAACGAGGGACCGGGGCCGGGAGCCATCCGGATCTCGCTCGACGTGTCGGGCTACGAGGCTCCGGAGAACTGACCAGCCTCACGCCCGCGGTTAGCTGCGGGCACGCTCCGACACTCCCCTGCATGACGGCTTCGTGGGCGCTCCCCGCCATCGCCTCGGCGCTCCTCGCGATCACCGACCCTGTCGTCGTGATCGATCTGAATCCCGGGCCCGAAAGCTCGAGCCCGGGGCCCCTGATTCCGCTGGGAAAGGGTGTGGTCTTCAGTGCGTTTCTCCCCGAAGTCGGGCGAGAGCTCTTCCTGAGCGACGGAACGGCCGCTGGGACCCGGCTGATCGCGGACCTGATTCCAGGCCCCGTTGGTTCCTATCCGGAGGAGCTGACGGCTCTCGGCGACGAGGTCTACTTCCGGGCTCGAGACGCAGACGGCCGCTGGGCCCTCTACGGAACGGACGGAGGCGACGTGAGGCTGGTTCGTCACGGAGTCCTTTCGTCCCTGACCGCACTGAACCACCCGAATGTCGGGGGACGCCTCATCTTTCGGGCGGAGGATGGGAGCATCGTCTCCCTCGACCCGCACGGGGGATTCGAGGAATACCTCACGAGGACGGTCAGCTACTACCCCGTTTCTGGCGACGGCCGTCTTCTCGCGTTGGCCGGGCACGGCGGGGACATCCTCGTGACGAATGGATCTCGGGACGGGACCCTCGTGATCGAAGGAGTCGATCTGGGCGGCTACCCGACGCCCTACCTGGGGAAGCTCGCGATCGTCACCATCGGCTGGCGGGTTCTCCTGACCGATGGCACCGCCTCAGGAACTCGATTCCTGCCTGTCGAAGCCGTCCGCTGGATTCTGGGCTCCGCGGGCCGAAACCTCTTCATGGCCAAACTTCAGGGAGGATCCGTCTTCGCTCTGGATGAGCACGATCGGACCCGTTCGCTGGGCGTCCCGTGGTTTCAGGATCAACCCAGATTCCTCGCCGGGCGGGTCAATGGGAGGTTTCTCTTCACAGGCGAGCGGCAACCCCATGCCCTCGAAGGCGAACCCTTCGGTACAGACGGCTCGAGCGCGGACCTTCTCGGCGACCTCGTTCCGGGCCCGGCGATCTACTGTGGCGGACCCACAGTCTACGTGTGCAGGGGGGCGTCGCTGCCACGCTCCTTCATGGAGGCCCGGCGTGTCACTTACTTCGTGGCGGGAGAGAGCGAACATCTTGCGATCTGGCGAACCGACGGCACGACCGAGGGAACGGCGCCCATCACGACCTCGGAGTACGTCGAGCTCGCGAACCCGGTGCTCACAGATCAGGGAATCTTCGTCGGAGCCCATCGCCGGGAGACGGGCTACGAGCCTGCGTTCCTGCCCTTGCACCTCCCCAAGGCGGTGCAGGTCCCTGTGGCCCCCTGCCGGCTCTGGAGCTCGGACGTCCTTCCCGGAACCAAGACGAACGTCGCTGTCGAGGGGCACTGCGGAGTCCCTGTTGGGGCGTACT
>CAZXSG010000134.1:0-8205 GCA_964643185.1 uncultured Holophagales bacterium | reverse complement strand
GGCCTGGGAGTCGTTCGGTTGTCCCGGTATGACCTCCTTGAGGTCGCCGTTCGCCTCGGCGCACTTCTGGCCGTTCATGTCGGTGGTCACGAGGAACTTGGCAGCTTTTTCGTCGCCGGGCTTCGCGGCCAGGTACTTCTTGAAGTTCTCGATGGCCTTGGTGAGCGCCTCGATCTCCTTGGGGTGCTGGGAGCCCGGGGTGTAGAGCGCCATGTTGGCCATGGGGATGAACTTGAGGAGGCGGATCTCGTCGGGGTCCAGAGCCTGGGCTTCTTCGTACTTCTTCAGGGCGGCTTCGTACTGCTCGGCCTTGAAGTTCGCGTTGCCGGCCCGGATGAGCTGCTTGGCCTCGAACTTGTTGCAGCCGCCGAGAGGCAGGGAGACGAGGAGGAGCGCGACCGCGGAAACCATCGTGCGTCCGGCCTTCTTTGGCCCGGAGGGCTGAGCGATCGGGAATCCCGCGAATCCCGCGAGTCCCGCGAGTCCTCCGAGTCCCGCCATCGGGTCTTTCTTCATCGGCTCTCCCTCGTTTTCACCATGTTCGCCATACTTTTTTGTACGGTGCGGAGCGGCCTTCCGGTTTCCTGGAGCCGTAGACCCCGCGGCCTCGGATTCGGTTCCCGAAAATCTGCAACCGGTCGTTCCGCGCGCAGGGTTTACGCATTCGCTCGCGGAATCGACACGGATTCCGCTCAGATCAAGCTGCATCCGCACTCTCGAGTGCGCGATTCTGAGAGACCGATCACGAAAGTTCAAGCGAAATCCCCCCGCCCGGGCAGTCCGGCGGGACTGCCTGAGGCGATCCCTTCGGATCGCCCGAGGTCCGTAGAATGCGGGTATGGCAGAGCTCTCTTCGGGCGCTCCGGCGCCCGCCACACGCTTCCTCTCGCTCGTCCTCGCCGCGTCGCTCGCTTCGGGTCCGCTCGGGGCCGCGGACCCTCCGAAGGGTCAGGCGCCGGCCGGATCGTTCAAGCAGAGCTTCGATCTTTCGGTGACCAACCTCGACGTCATCGTCACCGACTCGAAGGGAAACCGGATCACCGGCCTGACGAAGAACGACTTCGTCGTCGTCGAGGACGGGATGGAGCAGGTCATCACGAACTTCTTCGCCGTGGACGGAGGCCGCGTGGTATTCGTCGGGGACGAGCCCGTTCCGCCGCCGCCCCCGGACGCGAAGCCCGAGGAGATCGAGGCCGCGACGCCGATGCCGCTCCCCAAGACGCGGCTCATCATCTTCGTGGACAGCCTCCATTCGGCGCCGTTCAACCGCAACCGCGTCCTCCGGAACGTGGAGGACTGGGTGCGCACGACCGTGAAGGGCGACGTCGAGGGCATGGTCGTCACCTGGAACCGGACCCTCAAGACCCGCCAGAAATTCACGACCGAAGGGCGTCAGCTCTCCGACGTCCTGAAGCAGCTCGAGGAGGAGTCGGCCCTCGGCACGCAGCGCCTCTCCGAGCGGCGCGACGTGATCGACTACATCGACCGGGACGAGACTTCGCCCGAGATGGCCGCTTCGCGGGTGAGGTCTTACGCGCAATCCCTGAACAACGACCTCCAGTTCACGTTCGATGCGATGAAGAGCACGATCCAGCAGCTCTCGGGCGTCGAGGGCCGCAAGATGCTGCTCCACGTGTCCGACGGCCTGCCGCAGGCTCCCGGCCAGGAGCTCTGGCGCTACATCCAGGATCGCCACAACAACTCGGCATCGTTCATGGGGATGGGCTTCGAGTTCGACAAGACGGCGAGCTACATGGGCATCGTTCGCGAGGCGAACGCCGCCGGGGTTTCGCTCTACTTCTTCGACGCTTCGGGGCTCTCGGTGGACGCCGGTGTGTCCGCGGAGAACCGCACGCAGAAGGCGCGCATCGACACGTTCGTTGAGCGCAACAACGAGCAGTCGATGCTGCAGCTCATGGCCGAGCAGACGGGCGGTCTCGCGATCCTGAACCGCAACGACATCTCCCTTCCGCTCAAGGAGGTCGAGAAGGACTTCACGTCGTACTACTCGATCGGGTACCGAAGCCTCCGCTCGGGAGCCGATCGCCCGCACAAGGTGGACGTGAAGGCGAAGAAAAAGGGCCTCGTCGTGCGCGCCCGCCGGAGCTACGTGGAGAAGAGCGCCGACACGAAGATCGCCGAAGCGGTCACCTCGGCTCTCTTCTTCCCCAAGGACGAGAACCCCCTCGGGGCCGCCATCGAGACCGGCACACCGGCCGCGTCCGACCGCGATCACTATGTCGTTCCGGTGAAAATCCGTGTGCCCTACTCGCGCATCACGCTGCTGCCCGAGGGCGAGAAGTCCCGGGGCCGCCTGATGTTCTATTTCGCCGTGCTCGACTCGAACGGAAAGCAGTCCGACCTCGCGACGCAGGCCCTTCCGGTGGAGGTCGAGACCTCACGTCTCGCGGGCCTCGCGCGCTACGACTTCGTGTACGACGTGAAGCTCCTCATGGTGCCGGGCGGCCAGCGCCTCTCGGTGGCCGTCCGCGACGAGATCACGAACACGGTGAGCTACGTGCAGAAGCAGGTCTTCGTGTCGGCTCTCGGAGAAGGCGGACGGCGGTGAAGGGTTGAATCACCTCGTGGTGTTCGCCAAGGAGCCGGTCGCGGGCCGTGTGAAGACGCGGCTCGCCCGGACGCTGGGCGAAGGCCGGGCGACGCTCCTCTACTCGGCCTTTCTGCGGGATCTGGCTGCCGGGCTCGGACCCGCGCACGAGCCGTTGCGCGCCGTCCGGTCGGTCGCGACGCACGAGGCGTTGCCGGGACCGGTCCTCTCGGAGACGTTCACCGGCTGGACGTTCGTGCCGCAGGGCGAAGGAGACCTGGGAGCCCGGCTCGCCCGGGTGAGCGGCCGCGCCTTCGATGAGGGGGCTTCGCGCGTCGTGATCGTGGGCTCGGATGCGCCGGCTCTCTCCGCGGACGACGTCGTGGGGGCGTTCACCAGTCTGCTGAATTCGCGCGTCGTGTTCGCGCCGTCGCCCGATGGCGGCTATGCGCTCGTGGGGCTCTCGACTCCCACTCTGACCGAGGCCTTTCGGTCGCCCATCCGCTGGTCGACGCCCCACGCGCTCGGAGATTCGGTCGAGGCCTTCGCCGCGCTCGGCGCGAAGGCCGAGCTCCTGCCCGGGATCGCCGACGTGGACGAGGAGGAGGATCTCGGAAGGCTGCTCGCGTTCCTCGAATCGCATCCCGGCCGGGCGCCGCGCACGCTCGAGGCGCTCAAGGCGCGGGCCGCGTGAAGGTCGTCGCGCCGTCCGTTGTGAGGGAGCTGGATCGCCGCACGATCGCCGCGGGGACACCCGGTCTCGTGCTCATGGAACGTGCCGCCGCCGCCGTGGCCCGCGAGGTCATGAACGCGATCCTGAGGCGTCCGTCGCGCGGGATGCGCGTCGTCGTGGTCGCCGGCACGGGCAACAACGGAGGCGACGGCTTCGAGATCGCGCGTCTCCTCGCGCGGCTCCCCGCTCGCTGGCACGTCGAGGCGGTGCTCGTCGGCGACCCGGCCAACGTGAGGGGCGAGGCGCGCCTCACGTACCAGAGGCTGCTCCAGAGCGAGGTGCGCGTCGTGCGCGCTCGCTCGCGCACCGACCTCGAGTCGGTCCATGCCGCGTCGCTCGTGGTGGACGCTCTCTTCGGCACGGGCCTTTCGCGACCCATCGAGGCGGGTTCCCTCGAAGCGCAGACGCTCGACGCCATCGCGGGCTCGAGGGCCTTCGTGGTCGCCGTCGACGTGCCGTCGGGGCTCGATGCCGGCCGCGTGACGCCGATCGGTCCGCACGTCACCGCCGACGTCACGGTGACGTTCGGTCATCCCAAGCCCGCGCTCGTGGGGCTTCCATCGGCTGCGGCCTGCGGACGCGTGGTCGTGGCGGACATCGGGCTCGTGCCCCTTCTCGCCGAAGACGACGGCCCGGCCCCCGAGGTGCTCGTGGCGCGCGACGTCGCATCGCTCTTTCCCCGTCGGGAGTCCGAGGCCCACAAGGGCGACTTCGGGCGGCTCGGCCTCCTGGCCGGGTCTCCCGGAATGAGCGGAGCCGCCGTGCTCTCGGCACGTGCCGCCCTCGCGAGCGGGGCGGGGCTCGTCACGGTGCTCTCCGAAGAGAGCGTGCGTGCCGCGGTCCATACCCTCCTCGCCGAGGCGATGTCGGCGCCCGCGGAGACGGGCTTCACGGGCTTCGCCGCGCTCGCGGTGGGACCTGGGCTGGGGGCCTCCGAGGAAGCCCGTGCCAACGTTCGTCGCGCGCTGGTCTCACAGCTCCCTTCCGTCTTCGACGCTGATGCACTGAACGCCCACGCAGGTGCACCCGAGGGCTTCCGCAGGACCCCCGAGACGGTCCTCACGCCGCATCCGGGCGAGGCCGCGCGGCTGCTTTCGACGACCGCGGCCGCGGTCAATCGGGATCGCGAAGCCGCCGCCCTCGAGCTGTCGCGCCGGAGCTCAGCGGTCGTCATCCTGAAGGGTTTCCGGTCCCTCGTGGCGAGCCCCGCAGGGCGCGTCGTGAAGCTCCTCGCGGGGAATCCCTCGATGGCCAAGGGGGGCAGTGGCGACGTCCTCACCGGGATCGTGGGAGCGCTCCTCGCCCGCGGGTTCAGCGCCTGGGACGCGGCCACTGCCGGCGCGCTCCTCCACGGCCTCGCGGGGGACCTCGCGCGGGAGGCCTCGCACGAGGAGAGCGTGGTCGCGAGCGATCTCGTGCAGGCACTGCCCGAGGCGTTCCACGCGGTGAACGAGTCGGGCCGCTCGCCGTCGGACCCGCTCGCCACCAGCCCGGCGCCCCCTCCGGCGTGAGCCTCGGGTTCGCCCTCGATTCGCGCTCGGAGGCGGAGACGCTCGCCGCGGGGCGAAGTCTCGCGGCGCTGCTCGAGCCTGGCGACCTCGTGATGCTGAGCGGAGACCTGGGAGCGGGGAAGACCGTCTTCGTGCGGGGCCTCGCGGACGGCCTCGGCGCGTCCGCCCGCGAAGTGTCTTCCCCGACGTTCTCGCTCGTCCACGAGTACGGCGAGGGCCCGGTGCTCGTGCATGCCGATCTCTACCGGCTTCGCGAGGAGCCCGAACGGCGCCTCCGGGACCTGGGTCTCGTCGAGGCCTCCGCCGCGGATGCCGTCGTGGTGGTCGAGTGGCCGCGGGAGCCCTTCTCGAGCGCGGCCACCTGGCACGTGACGCTGGGCCTCGAAGGTGGGGGACGCCGCCGGATCGAAATCAGAACGCGATCGTGATCCCGCCGGTGGCCTCGCCCTGGCTGTACCAGAGCCCCTCGTCGGTGCTGTCCCGATAGGATCCGCAGAACGAGGACGACCGGCAGTTCTGGTCGTCGAGATACGACGCGCGGCCGCGGCCCTCGAACCGGAATCCCAGGTGCGGGTTCACGAAGACTTTGACGCCGAGCCCCATGTTCAGGGAGAACCTCGTGTCCTCCGAGGTCGTGACGACGGGCGTCCTGAGCTTGAACGTCGTGGCGCCGGCCCCGATCGTGAAATAGGGGATGGCCCGGCCCGTACCGAAGTTGAAGAGACCGTTGACCTCATAGCTCTTCATGTCCAGCCGTCCGAGCTCCTGGCCGTTTCCGAAGAGAGTGTCGCTGCCCCGCGATACGTCCGCGCGGGACTGCGTGTAGGCGGCCTCGACGCCGAACCAACGGCTCGCGTTGAGGGCCACGCGAAGGCCGAACGTGGCCGAGGCGTCGGTGTCGACGGAGCGGTCGAATACGGCGTTGGAGCCTTCCTCCAGGGTTCCGCCGAAGCGTCCGCCGCCGAAGGGCGTGATCTCGACGGTTCCGGCGCGGTTCTGGGCGAACGCGGGGAGGGCGGCGGCGAGAAGGGCCGCGGACAGCAAGAGACGGGGAAGTCGGGTCGTGTTCATGATTCTCCTCGTGGCCGGAGACCGGCCCGTTGTCCTCTTCGAGGGGCGCTCGTTTTCATCCACGAAGTGACAAGCAATCGTGGTTCCACCCCGAAGGTCTAGTACAGTTTGGTACGTGGCGCGAGCTCCTGGGGTTGTCCCGAGCACTCTGCGGGTCGGCAAAGTCGCGCAATCGGTGGTCTTGATCACGTGGAGCCTGGCCCTGGTGTTCGTGACGCTGTTCGTCTCCGGGGGAAAGGGTGTGCGAACGAATCTCGACCCGCTGCTCGGTTTTCGGCAGATGTCGGCTCTCGCGCGAAGTGGCGGACACGTGAACGCTCTCGTGTACGTTCTCCTCGCCATCGCGGCGAATCTCCTCGCCTTCGCCGTCTGGGCGTTTCTGGTGTGGAAACTCCTCAAGAGTCCCGAGCGCGGCTGGTTCCACAACCACGTCGACACCCTGCTGCTGGGGCTCCTGTTCAGCTCGGGAATCGAAGCGGTGCAGCTCTTCCTGCCCACCCGGGCGTTCGACGTGAACGACCTCTTCTGGAACCTCCTCGGGGTGATCACGGGCTCGCTCGCTGCGCACGCGCACGCAGCGTTCCGGGTGGAATGGGAGTAGCGGGCCGAGGCCTGCGGCCGACCTGTGGCATCCTCTCCGAGGGCCGGAGTGGCGGAATGGCAGACGCGGGAGACTCAAAATCTTCAGTTCCGCAAGGAGCGTGCGGGTTCGAGTCCCGCCTTCGGCACCAGAATTTGATCCTGGGGGTTCTCGACCCCCCCAGACCCCCCACGGGGGAGATTCGTTCCGCGCTCCGATCGGCGATCTCGCCGTTCTCGACCTCGTGACGCCGGGTTTCTCATCGCCTCGTCGTTGACCGTCACGTCACGCCGGGGTAACCTAGTCGGCCCAGCCCGAGGAGGATTCCGTGGCTTTCAAAGTCGGTGACAAGATCGTCTACCCGAACCACGGCGTCGGTGTGATCGAGACCATCCAAGAGTCTCTCGCCGAGGGCTCGACGAATCCCTGCTATCAGGTGCGGCTCATCGGAAACAACTCCCGGGTCATGGTGCCCGTCGGCAATTCCGACCGCATCGGTCTTCGACCGCTCACGCGGCGGCAAGAGGTCGGGGGTGTCTTCCGGGTCCTGGAAGATGTCGTCGTGGTCGTCGGCAGCTCCGACTGGAAGGGCCGCTACAAGCAGAACCTCGACAAGATGCGTTCGGGCCGCCTGACGGACATCGCCGACGTGCTCAAGAACCTCAGCTTTGTCCAGAAGCAGAAGGCTCTCTCGTTCCGCGAGAAGAAGATGTACGAACGCGCGCGGTACCTGATCGTCTCCGAGATCGCGCAGGTCAACGGGCTGTCCGAGCCCGAGGTCGAGCGCGAGGTCGAGAAGGCGCTCGAGCGCTCCATGGCCCGCAAGCGGCCCAGCGGCCCCAAAGACCACTGAGTTGACCGGGAAACCCAGTTATGGGTTTCCCTCACCCTTCCGCTCCGCTCGCTTCGCTCGCCTTTTCTGCTGGCGCTTGATCTGGGCCGGAAACCCAGCTATGGGTTTCCAGACCTTCCGCTCCGCTCGCTTCGCTCGCCTTTTGTGTTGTCGTTGACCGGGAAACCCAGTTATGGGTTTCCAGACCTTCCGCTCCGCTCGCTTCGCTCGCCTTTTGTGTTGTCGCTTGATCGGACTGAACGCTCGCCTGAAGTCAACGGGCAATCTGCTCGCTGACATTCGCCGGGTGGGATCCGTATAGTGGGGTCGTGGCGCGACATCTGAAAATCGTGGCTTCGTTTCTCCTCGCCGCGTCCCTGTTCGGCGGGATCGTGTACGCCGCCCCGCCCACGCGCGATGCCGGGCTCGAGGCGCTCCAGGCGTTTCTGGAGTTCGAGCGGCGCTCAATCGGCGACGACGTAGACGAAATCGAGCGCCTCGGCGCTCGCGTCGCCCGCGCGACGGATCAGCGCTCCCGGGCCGTTTCCCGCCTCGCGACGGCCTTGCGCGACGTCACGGCCGACCGCGGCTTCCTGCAGAGCGCCGAAGACGAAGCGGCCGAGGCACAGGCCCGCCTCACCGCCGAGGGGGCCCGCCGCCAGGCGGCCCTCGATCGCGGCGCAGAGCGCCTCCGCCGGATCGCGAGCCTGCGGGAAGAGATCACGCGGCGGCGAGCCCTCGTGCGTCCGACCGATCCCCTCACGGGCCGTTGGGACCTCACGGTGAACCCACAGAGCCGGAAGGGCGTGATGCGGCTCGTCCTCGATGGCGCCCTCGTCTCCGGCGACTACACTCTCGACGGCGGCTTCCGGGGCTCCCTGCGGGGGACGTTCGTCGCGGACAAGCTGACCCTCCAACGCATCGACTCGG
>CAZXSG010000133.1:0-8207 GCA_964643185.1 uncultured Holophagales bacterium | reverse complement strand
CGCGCCACGTCGGGGTGCTCGAAGTTGACCGCTTCCACCTTGATGAGGGCGAAGTAGCGCTCGCCGTCCTTGGGCGGACGGATCTGGCCCGAGATGGTGTCGCCGGTGCGCAGACCGAACTTGCGGATCTGGGACGGCGACACGTAGATGTCGTCGGGCCCGGCGAGGTAGTTGTACTCGGGCGCGCGCAGGAAGCCGAAGCCGTCGGGCAGAACTTCCAGGACGCCCTCGGAGAAGATCAGCCCGAGCCGCTCGGTCTGCGCCTGCAGGACCTTGAAGATCAGCTCCTGCTTGCGCAGCGAGGGCGCGCCCTCGACCTCGAGGTCCTGGGCGATCTTGACGAGCTGAGGCATCGAGTTGTTGTGCAGCGACCGGATGTCGAGCATCGGCTCGGCTTCGGACGCGACCGCAACCGGCGACTCCTCGGTGTCGTCCGGAAGCTCGCGCGGGTCGATGATGGGTGAATAGTCGGCGCCGGGGACTTTGCGACGGGGCATCGTTCTTACTCCTCTTCTTGAGGGTCGAGGTGCGGGACCGTCTCCTGCGCCAAGGAGCCCGTCGAGGCTTCCTTGATCAGCGCGAGAACGGCGCGGCCGAGGGTTTCTAGGTTTTCGCCGGTCTCGGACGAGACGGGCTGGAGGGTGCGGATCGAGCGGGCGTATTCGCCCGTGAGGGAGCGCAGCTGCTTCACCCGCTGCGAGGGCTTCACGTCGTCCCACTTGGTGGCGGCGACGATGGTGGGCATGCCCAGCCCCTCGAGGTACAACGCCATCGAGCGGTCGGACTCCTGAGGGTCGAGACGGCCATCCACGAGCAGAAGGACGCAATTCACGGGCCGCTCTCCCGAGAGAACGTCGTCGATCTGCTCGGAAAAGTGCGCGCGCTTGTCTTTCGCGGTCTTGGCGTAGCCGTAGCCGGGGCAGTCGACCACGTCGAACCGGCCGTCGACCCGGTACCAGAAGAGAGCCTGAGTGCGTCCGGGCGTCTGCGACACGCGGGCGATCTGGGTCTTGAGCAGCGCGTTGAGGAGGCTCGACTTGCCCACGTTGGAGCGGCCGAGCACGGCGATGGCCGGAAGGTGCAACTTGGGCCGGTCGCCCACGGCATGCCCTTCGAATCCACGGACCACGGACTGGCCGAGGAGGATTCGGCCCTTCGACGAGCCCTTGGGCCCGTGATGCGACGAAGCGTTGGACTTCATGGTGTTTGGGTGTTTTCTTGGGAGAAGGACAGAGATGCCTCCGCGAGAGAGCCGGTGGATGCTCGATTGGACTCGCGGTGAGCGGACTCTATCTCATCGGACCGGGAGCGCAGCAAGAACGGCTTTCTTGACCGTTTTCGGGTTTCCACCGACCCTGACGCGGGAGGCCTCCCCATGGACGTGCTCCTGCTGCTCGGGCTCATCCTGGTCAACGGGCTCTTCGCGATGTCCGAGGTGGCCCTCCTCACGGCCCGCAGGCCGCGGCTCACGAAGCTGGCGGCCGAAGGTGATTCCGGCGCGGCGGCCGCGCTGCTTCTCGCGGACAGCCCCACGCGGTTCCTCTCGGCGATCCAGATCGGCATCACGTCGATCGCGATCCTGAGCGGAATCCTTGGGGAGGACGTGCTGGCCAGGCCACTGGCCGAGCGGCTCACGGCGCTGGGCGTGCCGGCCAGGGGCGCCTCCCTCGGCTCGACCTCGCTCGTCGTCCTCATCGTCACGTACGTGTCGGTCGTCTTCGGAGAGCTGACGCCGAAGCGGCTCGGCCAGATGAGGCCCGAAGCGGTCGCCCGCATCGTCTCGCGCCCCATCACGGCGATCGCAGCGATCGGGCGGCCGTTCGTGAAGCTGTTCGGGGCCTCGACCGACCTGCTTCTGCGGCTCTTCGGAGCGCACCAGACGAAAGCCGAGAGCGTCACCGAGGAGGAGATCCACGCCATGCTGGCGGAGGGCTCCCAGAGCGGCGCCATCGAACGCCAGGAGCACCAGATCGTGCGGAACGTGCTCAAGCTGGACGACCGGCCGTCTTCGTCGCTCATGGTGCCGCGCTCGGAGGTCGTCTGGATCGACGCGGCCAAGCCGATTGCCGAAAACCTCGAGCACGTGGTCTCGACCGATCACGCGCGCTACCCCGTTTGCCGCGGCAGCCTTCGCGAGATCCTGGGCGTCGTCCACGCGAAGCGCCTGCTGGCCCTGGCTCTCAAGGGCGGCGACGTGACGGTGGAGGGGCACCTCGAGCCGCCGATCTTCGTGCCCGAAGGGCTGAGCGGACTGGACCTCCTGGAGGAGCTACGCGACAAGAAGTCGAGGCTCGCGTTCGTGGTCGACGAGTACGGCGAGGTGCTGGGCCTCGTGACGCTCCACGACATCCTCGCGACGCTCGCGGCCGACGCCGCGGTCGACACCACCGGAACCGGCTGGGCCGTGCGCCGCGAGGACGGATCCTGGCTCCTCGAGGGGGGAATGCCCGTCGCCGACGTGAAGGCGTTGCTGGAGCTCGGCCGGATGCCCGGGGATGACGAGCGGGCGGCGTTCGGAACGCTCGCCGGCATGTTGCTCCACCTCTTCGGCAACGTCCCCAAGGCGGGAGCGACGACCGAATGGGAGTCCTGGCGGTTCGAGGTGCTGGACATGGACGGCCCCCGGATCGACAAGGTCCTCGCGATCGCGCGAAAGCCCTGAGGAGCGGCCGCGGACTAGAATCGCGACGTGACGGAGAACGCCCAACACGTGATCTCGGAGTTCCGCGCACTGCCTGAGGCCGATCGGCAGGAGGTCGTTGTCACAATCCTGCGCGAGACCCTCGCATCGGGGTACGGGTCGCCGGACGATGAAGCGCTCATCGCTGCCGCGGACTCGGTCTTCCTCGAGTTCGACCGGCGCGAGTCGGAGTAGCTCGCATCGGTCGAGGACGTGGTGATTGGTTGGCTCGGCCTCCGGCCTACGGCTTCTTGAGCACACCCGTCATCGATTCCAGGAACGCGGCGAACTGGGCCTGGTTCGCGGCCATGGCTTCGTGCGCCGCGGCTTGTTCGGCGGCGGGATCCTCCGCGGGACGTTCGTCGGACGGCGGGTCGGGATCGGGTCCGTCGGACGCGCCGTCCCACACCGTGACGTCGACGTCGCGGTGCGCGTCCATGAACTCGCGGAACGCCTCGCGGTGCTCGCGCCTCACGTCGTCGGCCGCGACGAGGCCCGTCTTCCAGGCTTCCTGCGCAGCCTTGATCTCGGGGGACGGTCCGGGCTCCTTCTCGCTCTGCCAGTAGGGAATCGCACGCGGATCGAGGTGCGTCGTCTTGGGCACCCGCGAGAGGTACTCGCGACGCATCTCCGCGGGGAGCGCGTCCCGCTTCTCAGCCACGAGCGCGTGCACGGCCTCGGGAACTTCCTTCGGCGTCGACACCAGCTCGTGGAGCGCCTTCTCGGCTTGCGGTTTCAGGGCCTCGTCGTTCAGTAGCGGAACGAGGAACGCCGCGATCTCGCGGTAGAGATCCTGGGACGCTTCCTCCGGAGGCCAGAGCCAGCGGGTCAGCGCGGACCTCCGCGCCTCGTTTGTCTTGAGGCCGTCGTAGAACGCCTTCCGCCTGCGGTACTCGGACTCGTCCTTGGGAAGCCCGCAGTAGAAGCTCTTGTCCAGCTCGGGCACGAGCGACGGACGCTCCACAGCCGCGTCGTCGATGAACGCGAGGAGCGTCTCGGCCGGGTAGTAGAAGCCGGTGCCCGTGACCTGGCGCTGCGCGAGGAGGAGCGCGAACGCGAGCACCGGGCCCGAGAGGTAGAGCATCCGGTACAGGATGATGTCGCCCATCGTCTGGTGATGCGGGAAGTTCCTCTGGAAGATCCAGTTGATCGAGAGGAGCGCCGCGCACGCGTACTCGAAGTCGCCGCGCCTGTAGCCCAGCTCCGCGGCGTCGAGGAGAGGACGGCAGCAGACGCCATCGCCCATGCCCAGCTCGAACACGAGATCGCGCGGACACTCGGTATCGAAGATGAAGCGCTCCGACGCGCGCACCACGGCGTTGCGGAGCGCGGGATCGCCCTCGCAGAGAAGCTTCGCCACGACCTGCGAGCCCGCGTACTGGAAGTGCGGCGGCGAACTCGCGAGCGAGCCGAGCACCGCCGGGAGCAGGCGCGCCGAGGTCGCGTTCACGTAGATCCACTCCTCGCCGAGCTTCCGCGCGAGAAGCGTGCGCATCACCGGGTCCTTCTCGTTCACGACGCGGTAGACGAGATGCTCCGTTTCGGGATGCGCGTCGGGAGTCTCGTCGCGGTTCCGCTCGCGCGGATGACGCGCCCGCGGGATCTCCGTCGCGGGATCGGGCGGCGGCGCCCAGAGCCGCTTCTCGACCTTGGACTCCGTGCCGCACGAACGGCACTCGAACGTCTCGTCGTCGTCGTCCTCGGGCAGGTCGACGCCCTCGCCGCAGCCCGGACACACGACATGCGACACGAACGACTGCCGGAAGCCTTTCGAACGCACCCACGGCGTCTTCTCGCCGGTCTTCCCCGCGTCCGCTCCGCCCACGTCGAGGTAGAGCGGCAGCGGCGCGCCCGACACGACGGGCTCGGCCTTGCGAAGCCGGCGCTCGAGCACCGCGCGCATGCCGCAGAAGCGGCAGGTCGTGGACGCCGTCTCCTCGTCGATGGGGAGCGGCGAGCCGCAGCCCGGGCAGAGCCCGCGCTTCACGGTGTAGAGAGACCGTGGCAGCGCGGTGACGAGCTGGGACACGCGCGCCCTCAGATCTGCGAGAGGAGCTGGGCCTTCTTGGCCTCGAACTCCTCTTTGGTGATCGCACCGAGATCGAGCAGCTCCTTGAGCTTCGCGATCTTCGCGAACGGATCGGGCGCGGGAGCGGGAGTCGTCGGAATGGCTTCGGGAGCTTGCGGCGTCAGCGCCTTTCCGAGCATCTGCGGCACGGCCATCATCAAGCCCAGATTCACGCCCTGCTGCAGCGCGCCGCCCGCGCCCGCGTCGGGGTTCTCGGCCATCGTCTTCAGCGCGTCGGTCAGCCCGGCTTCCTGATAGCTCGTGCCGGCCTGTTTCAGCGCCGCGGCGCCCGCGGCCTTGGCCTGCAGGTCCAGCTGCGTGCCGCGCGCCTTCGCGAACGCCTCGCCCGCGATCCTGGCGTTGCCGGTGAGCGCTTCCTGGATCTCTTCCGTCGTCGACACCGACGTCACGGACAGCTCCGTCAGCTCGAGGCCCAGCGTCGCGAGCTCGGCGCCGAGAAGCGCCTTCACGCCGATGCCCAGCTCGCGGAACGAGCGCGCGAGCTCGTTGAACGGCTTCGCGAGAGACGCCGTGGCGTCGGTGAGCGCGGGGACGAGGTATTGCCCCCGCAGGAAATCTTCGATGTCGCGCACGCGAAACACGGAGCGCGTGCCGACGACCTTGGGCACGAAGAGCGCGGGCTCGCTCACGCGAATGGCGAAGCGCCCGTTCGCGCGAATGGGAATCGAGAGGAGGACCGGGTCGGGAATGTAGACGGGCTCCGGCGTGCCCCAGCGGAGATCGCGGAAGAGCTGCATGCCCACCATGTAGACCTCGGCGCGGAACGGCGTCTCGCCGTCGTACGGGAGGCCCGCGAGCGACGAGAGCACGGGCGCGTTCGCCGTGGTGAGGACGTGGCGTCCCGGCGGGAACGCGGCCATGGCCTTGCCGTCGCGGAAGAAGAGCGCGATCTGCCCTTCGCGCACGATGAGCTGCGAGCCCCAGCGCACGCCGCCGGGCTTGGTGCCGGTGAGCTTCACCGCGAGGAGGTCGCCGGTTTCGTCGACGACTTCCAGGACGTCTGCGAGATCCATCAGGCTTCTCCTCCGAGAACGGCGTCGCGGCGGCGTACGGTGTCCTCGAGCGCGAACACGCGATCTTCCACCTTGGAGAGGCGCTCCCCTTCGGCCAGAGACATGGTGTCCAGCTCGCGCACGAGCGCCTCCGCCAGGTCGCGCAGTGTCCCGTCGTGCGCGACGAGGCGGTCGAGCACGGCGGCGTCGATCTCCTTGGCGTCGAAGAGCGCGGAGTAGCCGGCAGGCGCGTGGCGCACCGAGTCGGCGAGGCGCTCGATGCGGCGCTTCACCGTTTCGAGCGGCTCGAGCGCGTCGAAGCGCATGCGCTGCGTTGCTTGCGCCATCAATCTGTCACATGCGCGTCGTGCATCACCCAGACGATCGGCGACGGCGCGCCGCACGGCCGCATCGCTCTCGCGGCGCGACTCGCGCGCGGCGTAGCCCGCGTAGCCGGGAATCCAGCTGACCAGCTTTTCGAGGAGCTCTTTCATGTTCGGAAGGAGAACATAGGGCGCGAACAAAGTCCGCGCCGTGCCGATCGTCACTTCCCGACCGCCCCACTCCGGGTCGCGATCGAGGTTCACTCCTTCATGTCGGCGGCGAGGGGTGTTGCTGGCGTGTCATCGGCGAAGCTGACCCAGTCCGCGTCGAAGCGCTGGTACGGCTCGATTTCTGCAAGCGTGAGCTTCGTCGTCGCTATCACCTCCACGCCGACGCACTCGATGCGTGGTCCGAAATTGCTTCCAAAAATTCTCGACGAGCGACTCGAGCTCCGTCTGCTTCTTCGCCCACGCCGGGTCCTTGGTCGTCGCCGCAGGGGCCGCCACGATCAGGTGGACCTTGTACGGCTTGTCGTCGCCGAGCTCGGCCTGCGTGCTGAGCCGCAGGTAGATCCCCTGCACCCACTGGCTCTGGTCCGCCAGGAGGCCGGTCCAGTTCTTCATTTTCGACCGCCAGCGCGCATCGAAGGCCGTCGGGAACGCGGCGCGGATGTAGCGCTTGGCCAGCCACTCGGCGATCAGCCGCCGCGTCTTGTCGTCGAGGACACGCTGCGGCCCCTCCAGCGCAAGCAGTTCACGGGGCATCGACCAGCGCCCGGGGACCTTCACGAAGAGCACCACCGGGCCATCGGCGCCGTCGTCGGCCGCGAGCTGCATCTCGCGGGGGTTGCGGCCCCACACCTGCTGCTTGTCCGGCTTCTTCTGCGGGACGACGGCAGCGCGGAGCACCTCGACGGTCGGCTCTCTCTCGAGCTTTCCGTTCACGACGTCGCAGTCATGGCTCGTGACGATCAGCCAGTCGCTCCCGGCGAAGACGATCCCGTTCGGCGCGAGCTGGCGCGCCTCAGCGGCGAGTTTCGCCCCCAGCACGGCGCCTTGTCGCCAGCCGTGCCGCTCGATCGCGCTGGCATCGAACGCCGTCGACATGGCTGGTCAATCCTTCGGCCATTCGCGGAGCGCGATGTTGAGGGCGAGGTTGGCTTTGCGCTGTTCGGCAGTGGGCTCCTCGAAGCCGAGCGCGCGCAGCCGATCTTCGCGAGCCAGCCGCGCCCCCTCGGCCTCGTCCTCCAGCGCCTTCGCCTCTGCAAGGACCTCGGCGACGCGCGCCTCGTCGAGCGTGTCGGCCTTCAGCAGCTCGAGCAACGACGGCTCGCCTTCGTTCAGAGACTCCCGCACGAAGCGAGGGCTGAGCGAGTTTGCAGCGGTCACGCCCGCGCCCGCCAGCAGCTTCGCCAACAACGTCAGCCGCCTCGCGTTCGCGATGTTCGGCTCCTTACCTTCGAGCCAATCGTAGAGCGTGGGGCGCGACACGCCGAGCACCTCGGCGAACAGGGTCTTGTTCATGTTGAGCGCGGCCATCATTTCAAGCGCTTGGTCGGCCGGGGGCATCCGGAGCACCGCCTGTCGCGTCGCCGCCCGTGCTCCTTCGGCAGGTGCGCAGGGCGGAACGCCCGGAGCCTCACGAGCAGGTGCGTAGCCCGGAACGGGCGGAGCCACACGAACAGGTGCTTCGGGCACGGGTACGGGAGAGCCAACCACCATGCCACGGCCATCGAACACCGTGGGGCTCGTGCCGACGTGGGGCAGGTAGGGCCCATAGCCGCTGATGAGGACGACGACGCCCCCGCTCCCAGCGCACATCGAGCGTAGCCACGGCCCGTCGATGCTCAGCGCGCCTTCGCGGTCGCGATCGAGCCTGGCGAGCACATCACCGGCGCCGCCGCTCGGCCCGTACGAGTCGATGGCTAGGCTCATCGCCACCCCTCGATCGCCTTCTTGGAGACGACGTGCTCGTGGAACGTCTCGATCAGATGATCATGCATCGCGTAGGCACGGGCCGTCACCCACGCGGCAACGGGATCGAACTTGCCCTCGATGAAGTGGTCCATGTCGACGAGCGTGACGACCTCTCCCCAGCCCGCGACGTCACCGTCCGCGACACC